>NZ_JBFUIQ010000003.1:0-130833 GCF_056401795.1 Peribacillus sp. P4_D6 | reverse complement strand
CGCCTGTGGTGTCTCGGCTAGCCAGTTATTCGGCAGGAGTATTTCATAATTTTTCAATCTAATGAGGTTTCATAAACAAAACATTAAACTATATTCTAGTGTTTAATCAGGGGTGATTGCATTTCGAACATGGAATTACTTTAGTTTCTCTTGCTCTTCAAGGTACTGCCTTATTTTTTTCAAATAATCCGGTGCATCCATCTGATCTTTCACGACCAGTTCTATAAGGCAAAGTTTATCGGCGTTCATATCTTGGGCATTTGTAATGGCTTCATCCAGTTCACCATTCGTCTCGACTCTTGCTGTGAATGCCTCTTGCCCAAATGCTTCAGCCAGTTTTGTATAATTCCACTCTGGTATCTCGTTGTATTTCTGTTTTTCTATATCGACTTTTACGTTTAAGAATTTTTCTATCGTATAGCCGTTATTGTTGAGGATAAACACGATGGGCTTACAGCCGTTCTCCAGCATCGAGCTTATTTCCTGTGCTGTCAGCTGTATCGATCCGTCCCCGGTAAACAAAAGGACACGCCGGTTTCTATCCGCTATACAAGCACCGAAAGCTGCAGGCGTCGCATAACCAATGCTTTGCCAGCCTCCCTGGGCTATGTAGGTCGCCCCTTTCGGCAATCTGACCTGTGACATGCCATAAGAGAATGTTCCTGTTTCCGTGACCACAATGTCATTTTCCTTCAACATTTGCTGAATTCGAGGATAATAGGAAGTCGCTTTCAGTGGTGCAGATGGGTCTTCCACCATTGTGTCAAACGGAAACGAGATGTTTCCGACAGATTCGTTCTGACGGTAGCCAATGTCCTGGAGCGCATTTAGTATTTCCTCCGCCTTGACATTCATATAGCTGGCTTCCCCCACTTTTAATGTGTCAGGTTGAATTTCCACCATTTTCAACGGGTTAAGCTTTGCTGTACCTTTGGAAGTATTGACGTCTGACCAAACAGTACCAACGGCTATGATCAAATCCGCTTCTTCAACAGTCTCAGTTACATCCTTGCTTCCGAAAGCTCCGCCGTATACACCAATATACTGGGGATGACTCTCATCAAACCCGCTTTTCCCCTGCATCAATGAAGCAACTGGAACATTTAACCTCTCAGCGAGCTGCAGTACGGGTTTCTGCAAGTTATAACGAAGTGTTTTCACGTCGACAAGCAGAACGGCTTTATTTACATGTTCTAACATGCCTTTTATATGCTTCACTGCTGACTGCAAAGCATCGACATTCGTTTTTGTCATGTTTTCTGATGTCTTACCGAGAGAAAGCAATGGTTTTTCAACGAGATCGATAGCCACTACCAAATAAACGGGCTTTTTCTTTTCTTTCGCGATTTTGATTGCAGCCGGTATCTCCCTAGCTGCGTTTTCTGGTGTAAGTATTGCTGTATAACCGGTAATATGCTCATAAACCTTACGGAAAACATCAAAATCTCCATCCATTAACGTATGGTGGGCAAGCTCCTTTTCCTGCTGCATCATGGTCTTTGGCGAGCCGACAATATGGATGAGCGGCACATTTTCACTGTACGCTCCAGCGATTGCATTACATGCGCTCATTTCACCGACACCAAAGGTGGTTATCAGTGCCGACATGCCCTTCACCCGGGCATATGCGTCCGCTGCGTAACCAGCATTGAGTTCATTTCGTCCATTAATAAACTCAATCCCATCGTAATCTTCCAAAGTATCTAGCAATGAGAAATTATAGTCTCCAGGCACACCAAAAATCTCTGTAATGCCTTCTGCTTTTAAGCAGTCGTATAAATATTGTCCCAAGGTTGTGTTTTCAGCCAAGTCAATCACTCCTTCAATCGATTACTCTCTACTTTATTTATACCCAAACATAAGTAGGTTAACCGTATAAGTATCCATTTGCTTTAATGTGGGTGGCGTCTCTATTACTCTAGTTTTAGCTTTGATGAATGAAGTGAGTGAGACTATCTCAGGCATGATTCTTATAAAAAATAATTCAATTCCAAATCAAAATATCTGAAAATTCTTGATTTCGCTTCTGTTTTTGATTTATATTTGAATCACCGGCACAGTGGATAAGGGGGAAAATGATGAGTGATAACAACGTCAAAAGAGTTTTGGAATGCATTATCAACACATCCAATAATAATATTACCGTGACCGATGAAAAAGGATTCATTTTATTCACGAATCCTAACCATTGGTGGATATATGGAATCGAACCAGAACATTACCTTGGAAAATCCGTTTACCAGCTCGAAACGGAAGGAATCCTTTCACCTTCGATTTCCGCCATGGTATTGAAAGAGAAAACGCCTATCCAGATCATGCAGCAAACGAAGACGGGAAAAATCGTCATGTCGACTGCCTATCCCATCTTTGATGATGATGGTGAATTGATTCGTGTCGTCAGCTATGCCCAAGATCAAACTGAAATCAGGAACCTCCAGGATCAGTACGGTCAATTGGAGAAAAAGATTCAAGAATACCAATCGGAGGTCGAGGAACTAAGGGAACAGGAGGAGTTGATCTATCGCAGCAAGGAAATGCGGCAAATCGCCAAAACGATACACCGTGTTTCCAAAACGGATGCGACAGTCATGCTACTTGGGGAATCCGGTGTGGGAAAGAGCGTATTCGCCCGCCGGCTGCACAATCAGAGTTACCGCAGCAAAGAGCCATTCATCGAAGTCAACTGCAGTACCATCCCAGAAAGTCTCTTTGAATCCGAAATGTTTGGATATGAAGCGGGATCCTTCACCGGAGCGCAGAAGCAGGGGAAGCAAGGGCTGATCGAACAAGCAGATAACGGAACCTTATTTCTGGATGAAATCGGGGAGCTTCCCCTCGATATGCAAGTGAAGTTATTAAATGTCCTGCAAGAGAAGACCTTTAAAAGAGTGGGAGGAAAAAAAGAGCATAAGATTGATTTCCGGCTTGTGACGGCAACCAATCAAAACCTTGAGGAAATGGTGGAGAAGGGAACATTCAGGCTCGATTTGTATTATCGCTTAAATGTGATTCCCATCCAAATACCGCCGTTACGCGAAAGAAAAGAAGACATTGCCATCTTAATCAATCATAATCTCGAAATCATCAATAAGAAATACAAGTCGGATAAGAAATTGCACCCTTCCACTTACGAAATACTGATTCAGCATAAATGGTCAGGAAACGTGCGTGAATTGGAAAACCTGATTGAACGGCTCATTTTGACCTCGGAAGACTCCATCATTTTCCCAGGCTTTCTCCCCTCCCATTTCCATGGACAAGAATCTTTGGAGAAAATAGATGATACCCTAATGATCGACAATATGATGGTTGATGATAGTGATCTCAATACTGCTCTCGAACAAGTCGAAAAATGGATGTTGATGAAAGCGAGTAAACAATGCAAGTCCACATATGAAATGGCTAAATTCTTAGGTATCAGCCAGCCTTCCGTCGTCAGGAAAATGAAGAAATATAAAGATCATCTGCCTATTAAATAACAGCAAAATAGAAGAATATTTCAATGCAGTATCCACTTTTTTACCGTATAAAAAGGAGACCAGCGTATCGAGGTCTCCTTTTTCTTACTTATTTGACACGCCCGCAGATTCAAATGTTGCCATTTCTTTAATGACCAATGTCGCTGCCTTGAGAATGGGGTATGACAGGGCAGCCCCTGTTCCTTCCCCGATTCTCATTCCCAGGTCGAGGATCGGTTCCTTGCCAAGCAGTTCTATGGCCGCTCTATGACCAGGTTCTGCAGATCGATGTCCAACAAACATATAATCGGCTGCACGTCCGGAAATCAGGTTTGCCAATACAGCAGCCGTTGTTGTAATGAAACCATCAACAAGAATGGGTATACGGTTATTCGCTGCAGCAAGCATGGCCCCTGCCATACCTGCAATTTCGAATCCACCGATATTCATCAAAATGTTGATTGGATCATTAGGATTAGGATTTCTTAATGAAATCGCTTCTTCAATTATTCTTCGCTTATGTAAAATGCCTTCTGACTTCAATCCTGTTCCCTGCCCCACTAGTGATTCGACGCTTTTCCCGCTTATGATGGAGATGATGGCGGTACTGGATGTCGTATTTCCGATTCCCATTTCACCAAGAATCAGGCAGTTCACACCACGGGCAATCATTTTCTCTGCACGGTCATACCCAATGTCAAGCGCTTGATTTACTTCTTCCTTTGTCATAGCCTCTTCCTTATAAAAGTTTCTAGTTCCATTACGGACTTTTCTGGAAGTTAACCCCGGTGCTTCGATATCTGCATCGATCCCTATATCGACAATGTCCAAGTAAGCATCTATCGCACGGCTTAATACATTGATGGCAGCACCGTCATTCAGGAAATTAAGTGCCATTTGTTCCGTCACTTCTTTTGGATAAGCGGAAATCCCTTCTTCCGTAATTCCATGGTCGGCTGCAAACACGATCACCCCCGGTTTCGAAATGTCCGGAAATGCCTCCCCTGTCATCTTGGCCAGTTCAATTATCCATTCTTCCAGCCGTCCTAAGCTTCCCTGAGGAACCGTCAGCGAATCGACATGTCCTTTAACCTGACGTCCCATTTCTTCATCCAGCATCGGGATGGAAATGGCAGATAAACCATTCTTCATATTAATCCCCCACAATCCAAAATAAAAACCTTAACCATAGGAAAAGGTTCTTATCCATCATCTGCTATAAATACAACTTAGTCCATATATTATCATCCAGGCTTTCACTTGAATTCACTGTGGTCGTTTCACTTCGGCACTCCCATTTCATTTAAAGGGTAGATGCGAAATTTCACCTTGCCCACAAGTGATTTTTCAGAAATAAAACCAAATCTTCTTCCATCCCAACTATTCCTTCGATTATCCCCCATGACAAATAAATGACCGACAGGTACCTTGGATTTCCCGAGTAAATCACTTAGGGTGAAATTCTCCGTCAGATTCTCTTCAGGTGGAATTTCTCCTTTTTTTGTATTCAAATATGGTTCTGTATACTTTTTCCCATTGATATATAAGACATCATCTTTCATTTCGACGCTGTCCCCTGGTAAACCGATCACCCTTTTTATATAATTCTCTTCCGCGTCCGGAGCATAAAATACGACCATATCGAAACGCTCCGGCTTTCCGATTTTAGCTACCACGATCCGGTCATCATTTTCATAAGTCGGCTCCATTGATTCACCTTTTACCGTGACTGGCGTAAATAAAAACTGTTGGCAAATGAACACGATCATTAAAGCGAATAAGATAGCTTTCAACCACGAGAACACTTCACTTTTCATATTCTTCACACGGACTCCCTCCCATCCATTGTCAACGGCTAAACCCACGATAATTGCTGTATTTTGGCTAGCAGCGCCAAAAAGAATTCATTAGCTTAATTTGCCGGTCGGTGATTTTTAGAGGAGACATTCCAAAGAAATATCTGGAAAAATTGTAACACATTCATTTATTGCTCGCGAGAATAAGTGATTTTTCAGAGCCAATCTCAAACCATGAGAAAAAGGATAGCGATTTTAGCTATCCTTTTTCTTAGTTTGTTCCTCAGAATTTATTCCAAGTCAATATAGTATCGAGTGGCAAACGGACTTTTTCAAAGCCTGCTTTAGTTCCTTTTCCAAGGGAAATCAACATGACAGGTTTGAAGTTTTCCGGTACATTGAACGCATCCACAAATTTGGCTTCATCGAACCCTCCCATTGGGACTGTATCGTATCCTTTTGCTTTTGCAGCCAACATGATCTGCATGGAAACCAAGCCACCGTCAATCATGGCTACGCTTAAAGCCTTCTCAGCGGAAAAGTTGCCGTAATTATGCAGAATAGAGGCTACATATGGCTCTTTGATTTCATTCTTCATGATCCCTTTATTGACTAATTCACCATAAATCCGTTCTGCATTTTTGTAACCTTCTATATCAGCTAAAACGGCAATGACAGCAGATGCATCGACGATTTGTTGTTGGTTATTTGCGATGGGTAGCAATTCTTGTTGGGTTTGCTTATCTTGAATCACAAGGAATCTCCATGGCTGTAAGTTGGAAGAAGACGGCGCTTGAATCGCAATCTCCAAGATTTCACGAATTTCCTCTTCAGTCATCACGTATTCAGCATCGTACTGGCGAACAGATCTCCGTTCTTTTGCTACCGTAATGAAATCCGTATCATTAAGGACTTTCGGCTTTTCAAGCGGTACATTCAATTCTTTAGCTTTATTCAGGTACTCTTCTTTACTCATTATATTTTTTGTCATTGATAATGACCTCCATTTAACTGTAATTATTACAGGAACAGTATATAATACATACTGTTCTTTTGTCAAATACAGTTTAAGAAAAACGAAACCCTGGCAGTTTCGTTTTTCAAATCAAGATTTTGAAATTAAATCAGCAATCGTCTTTTGTTCCAAGCCTTGTATAATCCAGCTCTCCATCTCGTTTTTCAAGCCGCATAAAGCTTCGCGGGAAGATGGTTGAAAGCATTTTTTAGCATTCACATCAAGAAAGCCTTTTGAAAAAGGTTCGGATTTAATTGCAGAGTATATATCTGCAAGAATGATTTGTTCGGGAGTTTTGGCAAGTGAATATCCCCCGTCTCTTCCTTCCTTCGCTTGAATCAGCCCTGCCTTCACTAAATTACTTAATATTTTTCTAAGAAAACCTGACTCCGAATCAAGCTTAACGGCCAATTTATTACTATTGCATAATCCATCATGATCAGCAAGAACAAGCAGGGCTTGTACTGCAAGACTAAACCACATTATACTGGAAACCTTTTCTGCCATTTCTTTCACCTCTCTCCTCTACTTTAAACTATTTTTCATTGAATATACAACGTTACATCGAACAATCCTGCCTAAAAACCTCCTTATAAAACCATCCATCAGGGAAAGCTTGCAGCCCTTTTTGTTTCATAGCAGCGAAAGTAATGGAGAACACAAAAAGAATGGATATATTAGCATCCCACTTGGCCTATTTTATATAGTCTTACATTAAATGCATTTAGCCATCTTCAAAAATAAATTGACAAAATTCTTGTCTTACAAATCATATGTTTTGGAATATGGTAAACTTACTTAATAGAATGGATGAGGAAGTGGATGAATGATGCTGAAAACAATAAATGAACAACTCGATAAAGTCATGCCTCTCATCACGCCGATAAGCGTGATTATTGGGGTATTATTGTACGAACATCTAATGGATTACACCTTTCTTGTTCCATGGATATTTGCCTTCATTACATTTTCCGGGAGTTTAGGCTCTAACTTTAAATCTGTGCAACAGGCAGTCACCCACCCTTTACCCGTTTTCATCGTATTGATCATCCTTCATATGCTTATGCCAATTTGGGCTTTTGGCCTCGGTCATTTAGTGTTTCATGGTGATGCTTTCACAATTACCGGCCTAGTCCTCGCAGTAGTGATTCCAACCGGTGTCACCAGTATGATCTGGGTATCCATTTATAAGGGTAATGCCATACTTGCCCTAACCATCATCTTAATCGACACCCTACTCTCGCCATTCATCGTCCCTTACAGCATTTCCTTTTTCGGAGGCGGTTCGATCGAAATGGATTTGGGGTCGATAGTGAAAGGATTAATCGGAATGGTCGTTCTGCCCTCCATGCTTGCCATGTTCTTGAATCAGGCTACAAAAGGAAAGATACAATATTCACTATCTCCCCGATTAGCTCCATTCTCCAAGATAAGCGTTGGAATCGTAGTCATATTGAACAGTTCAAAAATAGCGCCTTTCTTAACCCATTTCGATAAGAAAATAATGATCATGGCCTTCTTGGTTTTGTTCATAGCCGCTTCAGGTTATGCCCTTTCTTGGATGGTCGGTGCATGTTTAAGATGGGAAAAGGCGGATATCATCACCTTGACATTTACAGGCGGTATGCGAAACATCAGTGCTGGAGCCGTTCTTGCAACCACCTATTTCCCTGCTGCCGTTGCGGTACCCGTTGTACTTGGCATGCTGTTTCAACAAATGCTTGCCTCCTTTTTTGGGTATGTCATGGAAAGACATTTTCATCGTGGTGTGATTGAAGGGCCATCCGCCGAATGATTATTTCCCAAGCATCCTTTTTCCCTTTCAATTACATTCCAATTATAATAGGTAAGTGGAACACATTTACATGATTATCCATTATAAAATCATTGGGGGTATTGGAGATGAAAGTTGTTGCCATAGTGGGAAGTATCCGTAAAGAGTCATACAACCTTAAGCTAGCCAAATATATTCAAACTAAATATCAAGATCGTTTTGATCTCGAAATCTTGAACATTCGGGATTTACCTTTTTATGATCAAGATATTGAAAATGATCCTCCATTGGTTGTAAAAGAATTTAAAAGCAAAGTGGCCGAAGCAGATGCAGTCTTGTGGGTAACACCTGAATACAACGGGACGATTCCAGGTGTATTGGGCAATGCAATTGATTGGTTATCACGTGTCGATAAAGTCTTGATCGGCAAACCATCATGGATCATGGGTGCGTCAATGGGGCAATTAGGGACGGTAAAAGCTCAATTGCATTTGCGTGAAATCTTATTCGCAATAGGCATCTCCTCCCCACTCCTTCCTGGGAATGAAGTATATGTTGGTGCAGTGCATGACAAAATCGATAACGAAGGCAGGCTTATACATGAGCCGACTGTCCAGTTTATCGATACGGTCGTCGATAATTTCATTAGCTGGTATAATCATCATACTCGTTAATGCTTTACACAAGAATCCCAGCAGGCTTGATCCTGCTGGGATTCTTGTTGCATCATAAAAGAGGAATTAAACTCATTTCATCCTCTTCCCGCTTGGAATGCAGGGTATTTTGTCATTCCTCCGTCAGCAAATAGAGTGATGCCCGTTACATAACTGGATTCTGAAGATGCCAGCCATGCAGCAACCGCAGCAATTTCTTCAGGCTTTCCGATATACCCCATCGGAATCATGCTTTCAAGGTCTTTTTTCTTTTCTGGATCTTCAAGCTTGTCGGCATTTATTGGCGTGGCGATGGCTCCAGGACCAATGCTGTTCACACGGATCCCTTTTGGTGCATATTCAAGAGCCAGGGTTTCCGTAAGTAGCTTCACCCCGCCCTTGCTAGCTGCATAGTGAACGAATAAAGGCCAGGGAATCATCTCATGTACACTGGACATGTTTATAACATTCCCTTTAATACCGTTCTCGACAAAATACTTGATAGCTTCACGGCAGCCTAGGAAATTTCCGGTTAAGTTAGTATTGATTACCCTATTCCAGTCGCTTAACGGCATCTCGTGAGATGGAACCGGATTTTCAATTCCAGCATTATTGATGAATATATCGAGTTTCCCGAAATTCTTTATCGCTGATTGAACAAGGTTAATGACATCTTGTTCACTGGTGACATCGCCTTTTACGGCAATGGCTTCCCCACCATTTGTTTTGATTTCTTCCATTACACTATCCGCTTCCTCTGATTTGGTGCGATAATTAACCACGACCTTTGCCTTTTCCTTAGCAAAGCGAATGGCCATCGCTTTTCCTAAACCAGTGGATGATCCGGTAATAACAACTACCTTACCTTCTAAATCTGTATACATGTAATCACCCTCCATTAACTTTTTGCCAATCCCAGCATAATCCCAGCTATGATGATCAAGATAATCCCAATTACAATTCCAATTAGTTGGCGCTTCGTTTTCTTTTCACGTAAAATGAAGATCCCGCCAAGGGTTGAGATGACTATGCCCATCTGCGAAAGTGAAAAACTAGTGGCCACTCCCACACGTGGCTGGGAAATGAATAAAAACATGTTCCCTGCAGCCCATATCAATCCCGGAATGATATTACGAATCGTATATTTGTTAAACGGTTTATGCTTAAAAGTCAATAACAGACCGCCTATCACCATCCCAATCGCTTGAGGGAACAACGCTGACCACCCGTCAACATCAAAAAGACGGGCCACGACCACATAAACCAAATAACCGAATGTCGAGATGAGGAGAATAACAATTCCTTTCTTCAAGTTTCCCGACTTGCCCTCTTTCGATTCTTTATCTTCCAAGGAGGTCAAGATGATTCCTATAATAATGAAGATCAATGCCAATACGCCTAAAATAATCGCCTTCATTGTAGACCATTCGTTAAAAACTATGACCCCGAATAAAGTGGTTGAAATGAGCTGCAATCCTGTTGAAATCGGCATTGTTTTAGAAACTCCCATTAAATCAATGCTCTTAAGCTGATTAGCTTGTCCAACGGCCCAAAACAATCCAGATACGACTCCGACACCAAACACCAAAAGTGACAGCTTAATATCGGCAAAAATATAAACACCAATTGAAAAAATCAAKGCGCCAATCGTTGTACCTAGTGTTTGACTATAGGGTCCACCCCCGAGTTTCACATTAAATAAAACGATGCTTCCCCAGAATAATGCCGGCAAGAGAGCTAATAGTATATCCATTTTCAACCCCCATATATGTAAGTACAAAACTAAGCAGGAAATTTCATTTTGTCTTCTTAATATGTTCGCATTATTTGAATTGACCCTTGGTAATTTTATGAAGTGTTTCCCCTAAAGTAGTGTTCAACACAAAAGGGCTGCAGACGCAGCCCTTTCTAATGATACTGATTGATGCTATCCACCATTGATGATGTCGCATGTCCATTTCCGAATCATCAGCGACTTTGAAATAATAACTTTCCCAAACAGCAGTCAATCGGATAATGATGATGGAGAAGGTTTTATATTAACATTAATTAAAGCTTTAAAAGAGGAAGTATCCCCACATCTTACTGCAAATCCTTTTTATTGTACGGGCTTCATAGTTACTGTGAGTAATAAATGTTCATACTCACATATCGGAAGCGTAGTTATTGCTGAATTTTTTATAAAGATAAGAAAAAAAGCAAACCTTATGTAGGTCTGCTTCTTTTCTTAGATAATGGAACTTACTTCTTCAAATGATAGGGCACTGTCGCAACAACCACATTTCTTCTATAAAGCAAGTAGGCCTTAATCAGTAAACTTGATTGGTTATGAAGAATATTGTGCCAGCCCTTCTTCGGAATAAATTGGGGGATGATCACCGTAACTTTATAGTTGGATTCACTAGCCTTATGTTCTACTGTGTCCACAAATTTAGTTAGTGGCTGTATGATACTCCTGTAATAAGAGTTTAGAGTCACAAGTCTAACATCTGGTTGCCACTTCTTCCATTTTTCTTCGAATTTCTTTTCATCTTCTCTTTCAAAAGCGACATAAACGGCAATGACCTGATGTGCAGATAGAGATTTTGCATAATTTAAAGAGTTCTCAACCACATGAGTTATACCCGCAACAGGTACAATGATGATATTTCCTTCGATTGGTAAGATCGGCTCACAAGTTGTAATCCTTAGTTGGTCTCCAACTGCTTCATAATGCTTTCTAATTCGATGAAAAATTAAAATGATGATAGGTAAAAAAATCAAAACAGGCCAAACCTGAATAAATTTGGTTAAAAAGAATATCATCGTGACGATAAAGCTAATTATGGCACCAATTGAATTAATGGTTAATTTCATCATCCAGCCTTTTGGCTTTTCGCGAATCCATTTAACAATCATCCCAGTCTGGGATAACGTAAATGGGATGAATACACCAACCGCATAAAGCGGAATGAGATTTTCCGTATGTCCTTCAACTGCGACTATCAAGATGATGGATGCAAGTCCAAGTATGATAATTCCATTGGAATACCCTAAACGGTCCCCTCTGATCGTAAACGCCCTTGGTATGAATTTATCCTTCGCCAGATTTACCGCAAGCAAAGGGAAAGCCGAATATCCAGTATTTGCCGCAAGTATCAAGATCAATGCAGTTGTACCTTGAATGAAGAAATACATGAAATTCCGTCCAAAGATCTCTTCAGCAATCTGGGAGACGACCGTTACCTCTGCGCTAGGAACAATGCTTAAATAATAGGCTAAGTATACGATTCCCGAAAACAAAACAGCTAGTAAGGAACCCATCGCTATTAATGTTTTCGCAGCATTATTCGGTGCTGGATCTTTAAAGTTCGGGATTGCATTTGAAATCGCTTCGACTCCTGTCAATGCGGAGCTTCCTGATGCAAATGCTCTTAGCAGTATAAATAAACTGATGCCTGCTACCGGAGTCCCGATTGATGCATGCAATTCCGGTGAGACTCCTCCCGTCAGAATCTTGTAAATTCCAACCCCAATCAAGATGAACAAGGCTAAAACGAATAGGTACACCGGATAGGCCAAGACAGATGCCGATTCCGTAACCCCCCTAAGGTTCAAGATAGTAAGTAGGATGACAAAAATAATGGCTATGAGGACATTATAATCATGCAGGCCGGGAAAAGCGGACGTGATGGCATCCGTACCAGCGGAAACACTTACCGCGACAGTTAATATATAATCGACCAATAAGGATCCTCCAGCTATCAACCCTGGATTGACACCTAAATTGTTTTTTGAAACCACATAGGCTCCCCCGCCATGTGGATAAGCGAAAATGATTTGTCTGTAGGACAAAATCAAAGCGGTTAACAGGATCAATACTCCAATCGCGATAGGGATTGAATACCAGAATGCCGCAGCACCGACCGTGATCAGGACAATCAATATTTGCTCCGGCCCATATGCAACCGAAGACAATGCATCTGAAGATAATATCGCCAACGCCTTTGTTTTGTTAAGCTTTTGTTCACCAAGTGCATTTGATTTTAAAGGTCTCCCGATCAAGAACCTCTTTATAGAAGATAACATCAAGAATTCACCACCAGTTTAATTTATAAGTTTATGTTTCCCAGCTGTAGCAAAAAAACGAGACGAAACACAAAAATGCCTACAAGTCATAGCTAAATAGACCTGTAGACATCAATTTTTTTGTCTAACAAGCTCCACCTTCCTTCTCATATAACGCTTACGAGGTTAGCTGTCGGATTCGGACCTAAGAGTAGCCCTACCTTTTAAAGGATTCACCCCTTGGATTGTAAAAACAATCCCAATAACGGGTCCCCCGCACCATAAGGTTTAAGCGATTTAGAAATATGAAACTGTTGATTATCATACTCCCGTGAAATGGAAAAGTAAATGAAAATTTTGCACAGAAATAGAATTATTATTTATAAGCGAGGTTTTATTCTTGACTTATATAACAAAAGTCATGCAAACACATGAATCGAAGGTAGGAAAGGAGGAAAGTAACTGTCTAAAAGGAAGATATTCAAGAAGACAATGAACAAAAGATAGATTCCCCAAAAGGAAAAATGAAGTAACGTGATGGATCAAGTAAAACAGATCTGCCCCAGCTTGGATAGTCATAAAATCAGAATTTCGCTTTCCGATTCCGTTTTTAATTCCCGTCCATTCGGGGGCATTATTCCACTCATCTACGCTAATTAGTTCCTTCCTTCTTGAATTGGCCTCAAATTGCTTTTTTTAAAGACAAAGTATTTCTGGCCAAGATAGTTAAGCACTGTATAAAAGATTGTTCCTATCAGAACAGCCAAATTTTGTTGTATGGATAAATGAACGGTTCCTTCCAGTGATTCTGCAATGGCTTGTCCTATAGAATAAGCGGCGGAATAACAAATCAGGATGACGCAAAAGAAACGGGCAACTCCTCGCCGCCATTCTATATCGCTTTTAAAGGTAAAAGTCCTGTTCAAGAGAAAACTCGTTACAGCTCCCGTACCATTGCCGATAAAGGTGGAGATCCAGTAAGATAATTCAAGAGCATTCATGAGAAAAAGCATGATGGAAAGTCCAACCGCTGTATTGACTATTCCAACCAATAAAAAGCGGATAAAGGAGTTAGTTTGTTTTAGATAGTTTTTCAATACTGTTCCGTTCATTTTCTAATTGCTCCCGTTTTTTAAAATCGAGCGGATTAAATAGATCAAGATCAACAATATATTTAGGCCGGCGTTTGGATTCATTATAGATTTTTCCGATATACTCCCCAATCAACCCGACAGCAATCAACTGTAGTCCACCGATCAACCATATGGAGGTGATCAATGAGGTCCAGCCAGTTTCGGTCTGCCCATAAAATTTCAACCATAAAAAGTAAGACCCAAAGAGTAAGCTAATGAAAAAGGAAAGACATCCTAGCCATAATACAAGCCGGATCGGTGTAACTGAAAAGGAAGTAATGCCATCAAGTGCAAAAGCAACCATCTTCTTAAATGGATATTTCGTTTCCCCAGCCAATCTTTCTTTACGGTCATAATAAACAGAGTCCGTCTTAAACCCAATGAGCGGTACAATCCCCCGTAAAAAAAGATTCGTTTCATCAAAGCGTTCCAACTCCATGATCGCCCTTTTGCTCATTAGCCGGAAATCGGCATGATTATAGACAAGGTTAACCCCCATCTTGTTCATTAATTTATAAAAACCTGTTGCAGATGTTCGTTTAAAGAATGAATCAAGGTCCCTTTTCTGGCGGACACCATATACGATTTCACATCCTTCATTGAATTTTCGAATGAATTCCGGGATGACTTGAATATCATCCTGTAAATCTGCATCAATGGAAATCACACAATCTGAGGCTTCCTTGGCTGTAAACAACCCAGCCAGAAGTGCATTTTGATGTCCAGCATTCCGGGAAAGCTTTAGCCCGCGAACATATTCATTATTAATCGTTTCTTTGTAAATGATCCTCCAAGTTTGATCCTTGCTCCCATCATCGACAAACAAAATTTTACTTTGACCGGAAACAACGTTTTCATCGACCAACCCCCTCATCAATCCACAAAGCTGGGAAATGGTTTCCTGCAAAACGCTTTCTTCGTTATAACAAGGTACAACAATCGTTACAATCGGTGAATTCATTCTATACCCCCCTTTTCACATGACTCTGTATAAATGAATTTTCCATACGCTTCCTTTTTTCGTGAAAACCCTATCCAGCACCAATCCGTTTTCCTTCGCGTTGTTGATTGGGATGGCAGAAAATATATACGTTCCGCCTAATCCTTTAAACGCATCCATGTTGAGGTCCAAATTTTCCAGCTCTTTCTTCGAGCCTTTCTTGAACATATAATGCTTCCCAAGCTCATCGGTAAATAGGTAACAACGTCCTCCCCATTCATCAAAATAGATTCTGATGTTTTTATTCTTAGCCAATTCGTTTTCAATTATTTGACGAAATTGATGTTTGTAAGAAAGCGGATAAAAATTGTTATAGCTATCGAGCGTGTAAAATCCATTATATTGAGCGATTGCGGGATGCAGCCCAATGCTGGCAACACGATATTCTTCTTGTGGACGGTCAATATGATCTTTTATTTCCTGAAAAAGGCTTTCTGAATAGAACTCTTTAAAAGTTGGCTTTTTATTGTGGCTGATTTCCTCATTGAAACCGATTAAAATCAGTATTTGAACGGCGATGAAAATGGAAAGGGTTTTCTTAGCATAGTCGCTGTATTCCCAAATGATTTTTATCGCAAGGGCAAACCCCAAGTAAATGATCATCGGCCTTAAAAAGTGAAATCTGGCAAAGTTAAAAGTATCCAGGGTGTGAAACCTTTCCGTTAAAGGAAGCCAGCCTTTATAAAACCAAAATGCGTACCACGCTGAGAGCATAAAATTCAAGCCGAATAAAAAAACATATACCTTTTCCTGTCTCCACAATTTTTTGGTCAGAATAATATAAAGGGCAAAGACTGTAATCGGCAGGATGATAAGCGCATGTACAGTCATGACATGCGTATGTCCAAGAACGAAATTTTTGAAAGTAAGCTTAATGACCCAATCGAGCGGCAGCCTTGCGTGAAAATATTCATCTCTACTGTTTGGCTCCGAATCAAAAATGAATGAAGCGACCAAACGATACTCCACCAAACCAAAAATGACGGTCATATAAACGATTGAAAGAAGAAACGTTATATTCCATCCTTTTCCCCTGATTACATCCGTTAGCCAAAGAAAGCCCATTGCAACAAGGAAAAAGAAAAAGCCAAGCACGATGCTTGAATAAAGCGGTAAAAGTGTAAGGACCAAATAATTCTTCCAAGAATGATCCTTGCTGCGGATATTCAAAAAAGCCCAAAGGGCTAAAGGCATCCCAAGTGTACTGAGCATTCCCGATGGCCAAAATGGGGTAAGGGCAAAGGCTAAGGATGTTCCAACCCTAATCCAACCTGATTGTCTTCCTGTAACCAAATGTTCCTTCAATAAGATATACATACCAAAGAATGCAATAAACCTTGTTAATGCCTGGCTTATTGCATATGCGACCATTGTCGGAAAAAGAGCATGAAGCCACACGATAATACTGAACTCACTGCCAAAAGCATTACGGGGCAGCCCATTCATAATCTGAGGAATTCTGGCGTCAATTGCACCGAATAACTCACCGCTTTCTGAAAGGACTTTATACCAGGCAAGGTTGGAATCCAAATTATCATGTACGCGAATATGCGCATTTTCTCCAAGGATGATTAAGGGCGAAAGATATAAAACAATGACGAGTAAGGCAAAAAGGATTTGTTTTCTCTCTTTATTTTCAATTGGCAAAATATCCACCTCTTGATTAAATTCATATATCCATAATATTTGGCTTCGGAGGTAAATCTATTCTTTTTAAGGGATTTATTTTAACCTATTTTGATATAGGTCAACCAATGACCACATAAAATGCAATAAGCATATAAAAGAACCTTAAAAAGGGGCTGGGCTATGATAAGGAAAGCGGTGATTCCAGCAGCCGGTTTAGGAACACGATTTTTGCCTGCTACGAAAGCTCAACCAAAGGAAATGCTGCCGATTGTCGATAAGCCGACCATTCAATATATTATCGAAGAAGCGGTACAATCAGGGATTACGGATATTATCATCGTTACGGGTAAAAACAAACGTGCCATCGAAGATCATTTCGATAAATCGATTGAGCTTGAAATGCTTCTGCAAATGAAAGGTCAAAATGATCTGCTTAAGATTGTGGAGAACATTTCCAACATGGTCGATATCCACTATGTAAGGCAAAAGGAACCTTTAGGTCTGGGTCATGCAGTTTTATGTGCCAAAACTTTTATCGGAGACGAACCTTTTGCCGTCCTGTTAGGGGATGATATCGTGGATAGCCAGGTTCCAGCCTTGAAGCAGTTAATGGAACGGTATAACAAGGTTCGAGCGAGCATTATCGGATGTAAGGAAGTATCACCAGCCGATGTCTCCAAGTATGGGATCGTAAACTTCCAAGAACGATATGAGGATTTATTTCTGGTAAGAAACTTGGTGGAAAAGCCAAAAGTGGAGGATGCACCATCAACACAGGCGATAATTGGCCGATATATTTTATCACCTGCGATTTTTGAAATCCTTGAAAACGTACAGCCTGATCGTAAGGGGGAGATCCAGCTTACTGAAGCTTTAGACCTTTTGTTAGAAAAGGAACCATTATATTCGTATATCATCGAGGGAAATCGTTATGACGTCGGCGATAAATTCGGCTTCCTTCAAGCTTCAATAGATTTCGCCATGAAACGACCTGAACTTCGTGATCAGCTAATAAAATATTTAAGGCAGTTGTTTCCTTAATGAAGTTAATATAGACCATGCCCAATTACCAAAAAGAGGTGATTGGGCCATTTCCACATCGGATTGACCCCTTTGGTTGTAAAATGATCCACTTACCATAATCCTCTAAGTAAAATATAACTGTTTATGCTTCCGTAAAATGTTACAGCAGAAAAAGTTGAACAGAGAAAGAATAGTTTTCTATAAGTGAGGTTATGTTGATAACATATCATGATTGTTCCAAACACACCATATCCAGAAAGGATTGTAGAGAAACACATGCACAATAAAGCAAATAATCCAATAATATCTGATGAATTTTTAGAAAAAGTGGTTAAGGAGATCAATGCACAATTTGGCGGGCCCATCAATGAAAAAAATGATCGTTTCCAACATAGGGGCGATGATGAAAGAAGTTGAATTGAATCCCCCTTCATTAATCTAAAGCTCTCATGAAAAACTCTGGCTATATTCATCCAGGGTTTTTTCGCTGTAACTTTTTTCTTCAATAGAATTATCAGCCCTTTCTTTAACGACTTGTCCAAACCAATTTAGCTTATCCTCATACAATGATTACATGTAAGTATTTTAAAGAAAGGGGAAAAACTTCATTGAGCCACGCTGATGATGTCTTCCGCACTTCTCAAATGGTTCCAAAAGGAAGGCTGGTTTCCGGACATACAAAAGAGTTCCAAACAGATCCCATTGGGTTCCTGACCCGATTGTCCAAGGAATATGGGGAAGTTGCTAAATTCCGTTTAGGACCATTCCAAACTGTTTATCACGTTTTAAACCCTGATTTAATCAAACAAATACTTGTAACAAAACAACAATCTTTCGTCAAATCCAGGGACTTCAATCTTTTAAAACTGCTTATCGGTGAAGGTCTGCTTACAAGCGAAAAAGACTTTCATATGCGACAGAGAAGGCTTATCCAACCCTCTTTCAAAAAGACTCATATTAGCCAATATGCCAAGGATATGATTGATACCACAATGGATTATATATCAACTTGGCAACATGATGATGAACGGAGTATAACGAAGGATATGATGAACATCACTCTCGGGATAATCAGCAAGACCATGTTCAGCATGGAATTCAAGGATGGATATGAAATCGTTGGGAAACCTCTGGAAACTGCATTGAGAATAACAGTCAAAAGGATGAGAAAGATTTTCCGTATGCCATTATGGGTACCGACTAAAATCAACCGTGAATATAAAAAGGCGATACAAAGGCTTGATAAAGTGATTTACGGCATTATTGAAAAACGGAAGAACGATACAGTAAAACATGAAGACATGCTAGGGATCTTGATGGACGCCCGTGATGCCGACGACGGGTTAGGCATGTCAAGCCATCAGGTCCGTGATGAATTAATGACTATTTTTCTTGCCGGTCATGAAACGACAGCAAATGCTCTTTCCTGGGCACTGTATGCAATTTCGAAGCATCCGGAAATTCAAGTCAAGCTTTTCAATGAAGTCAATAGCATAATCGGTCAACGGACACCCAAGCCTGAAGATTTCATGAAATTACAATACACTCAAAATATCATTCATGAAACACTTCGCTTTTACCCGCCACTGTATATCTTATCCCGTGATGTGACGGAGGATGTCACAATAGGAGGATATCGCTTTAAAAAAGGCGATATGATACTAATAAGTTCTTATGTGATGCAGCATAATCCAGAGTATTTTGATCAACCGGAATCATTTATCCCTGAGCGATTTGAAAATAACTTTATGAAAAGCCTGCCTGCGTTCGCTTACTTTCCATTTGGCGGAGGGCCGCGGGTTTGTATTGGCAATCACTTTGCCATGATGGAAGCGGTGTTTGTACTGGCCTGCATTGCAAAGCGATATAGGATAAAGCTTGCACCTGACCATCATGATGTAACTCCCCTTCCCTCCCTTACACTCAGACCCAAGAATGGACTGCGCATGGTGTTAGAAGAAAGAGCTGCAGAAGCCTTTGAACCTGGTGCATCCAATTTTTAGTAATAGGGGTTTTTTCCCTAATAAATATCGTTGTACTAACTGGCCTACCCTTATAAAAGGAGGGATGAAAAAATGTATTTGCTCCATTCACCACGAAAGGGAATCATCCACACTGAATTGCACTATTTAGGAATGGCCTCACAGGTATATACCGGTTATCTGCAATTTTTAAGCGAAATTGAACCGAAACAAGAAACCGAGTACCTACAGGCGCCGCTCCCCTTTTCAAATGAGAACGGATAGTTTCCCGCTTCGTACCTATTATTAAAGAAAAACCGACCTTGAAAGGTCGGTTTTTTGTAATTCTGCAGTATGTTCCATAACCCTGGCCCCCGCAGCCCCCAAATGCTGGCTGCGACAAACCTGATAGGAAAACTAAGCGACTTCGACTATTAAGGACAGAAACTGGTTCCATCAACTTATTTACTACGAAACAAATGACAGTAATATTGCAATTAAACAGGATTATATTTCTCTCTTTTCAATATGTATTTTAAAGAATGAAGAATTGTTAATTCATCCCTAAAAAATCACCTAGCAGTTTTTTGCTTTGATTCATTTCATAAAATCCAATATTTTCAGATAACCTTTTTCGCCGGTTGGAAATCCATTCCCCTTCACCGGCCTAAATTGACTTTTTTCCCATTCATGATATATTAATATAGTACTTTAGTACGTGAAAGCGTTCAATAGTAGAAGAAACTTTTATGTTTTACTGATAGGCTATTTTATTAAAATTGTGAAAGAAAGGCATGAATATAATGGAGAAGACTCATCAAGATCTAAAAAAGGGCCTATTGCCGAGGCATGTCCAGTTCATTGCTTTAGCCGGAATGATAGGAACGGGGATTTTTAAGGGGAGTTCCGATACATTAAATATGGCAGGCCCAAGTGTTGTAATAGCCTATTTAATAGGGGGGCTATTGTTATTCATTGTAATGGCCGCACTAGGGGAGATGGCAACCGCTTTTCCTAATATGAACGTCCAACATCTCATTAATAAAGCTTTTGGGTTTCAACTATCCTTCATTGTCGGATGGCTCTATTGTTTCAATTGGATTATCGTAATCATTGTAGAAATAGTTGCAGCCGGCAGTTTTCTACAATATTGGTTTCCTACAGTACCATTATGGCTGTTAAGCATACTTTGCGCTTCAGTAATAATAGGAATTAATTTGTTTCAAGTAAAATACTATGGAGAACTCGAATTTTGGTTCGCAGGAATTAAAATAATAACCTTAATTGCTTTTATCATTTTAGGAGCTTTGATCATGCTAGGACTCTTTCCTAGTTCGGCTTCATTTTCAAATTACACGGAACATGGCGGTTTTTTTCCCAAAGGAATTGACGGAATGTTAAGTGCACTTTTAGTGGTCATGTTTTCATATGGGGGTGCAGAATTAATTGGTGTAGCCGTCACGGAAACAAAAGATAGTCAGCGAGTCATACCAAAAATCATAAAAGGAACAGTATGGCGGGTGATTCTTTTCTATGTCTTGCCGATACTTATCATTTGCGGAGTAATACCTTGGAATCAAGTAAGCACCGAAGTAAGTCCTTTCGTTCAGGTTTTCGGCTTATCTGGTCTTCCCGGAGCCGCCGATATCATGAATTTCGTTCTGTTAACCGCTGTCTTATCAGCTGCAAATTCAGGTATATACGCTACCTCAAGAACACTGTTCACTCTTTCCCAGAACAGGGAAGCGCCCAAGGCATTTTTAAATACAACGAAAAAGGGTATTCCGCTTAATGGTATATTTTTAACTACATTATGCATATTGGCTGGTGTGTTTTTATCCTATTTGTATCCCGACCTGATTTTAAGCTACCTTATGGCCATTCCTGGATTCACGGTTTTATTATTGTGGATCAGTATTTGTTCCGCGCAATTGAAACTGCGTAAGCAATACACTGGCAAACCAGGATTCCGGGTAAAATGGTATCCATATACAACTATATTAGCCATCACGGCTTTAAGCATTATCTTTTTGGCATTTCTCTTTAATAAGCAAAACTTCATCGGGACTACAGTATGTCTTGTCACGTTAGTGATATTCATCCTTCTCTCATTTATTGTCAAACAAAAAAAATAGAAATATTATCCCCCTGAATTTTATTAGGGATTTCAGACTGAAAGCAAACTCGATGAAAATCGGGTTTGCCTTCAGTCTTTTTAGTGTCAGTACAGATTGGACGTCGATTTCCACTCAAGAAACTCGCTCCGCAGGCGGTCCGCCCTCGGCGCTTTTGCGCCTGTGGGGTCTCCATGGACTCGCTTTTACCGCAGGAGTCTCGAACACCCGCTCCAATCAACTTTGTTTTAAAAGAAATAACACCTTTTGTCTACAAACTAATAATAAAGGAGAATCGGAACACTCTAACACCGACGATGTAAAGGAAACGGATTTCTGAAATCAACTGCAATTTTTTCAAAGAAAAACTGAGAGTTAGTCTCATCCCGAAGCATGTTTAAGATTAATTTATCCTTCATGCTTTTTCCTGTAATCCTTATTGGATTGAAGAAATTTGCGACACTCCTKCCGAACTGGCTGGCCGAGACCCCGCAGGCGCTTGCGCCGAGGAGGCTTGGCAGACTGTCGGCGGAAAGGGAGCGGATTTCTGAAATCAACTGCAATTTTTTCTAGAATATACTCATTTTCAACATACATATGTTAAAATAACCAATGAACCAATCATCCTACAAATTTGAGGTGTGTATCTTGACCATATCTAAAACAAATCGCTTATCACTTGTAGAGCAGGTGGTTTCCCAAATCGAATCGTTAATCGAATCAGGTGAATGGAAAATAGGAAATCAAATTCCCCCTGAAATGGATTTGATCCAACAGTTCGATGTAAGCAGAAATACATTAAGGGAAGCTGTACGATCACTTGTTTATGCAGGGCTTTTAGTAACTAAACAAGGAAAGGGGACATTCGTAAGGTCATCAAGTGCCTTGGGGGCAGCATTTGAAAGAAGGATCCAGCAGTCAAGTATATTAGAAACGTTAGAGGTCCGTCATGCCCTTGAAAGAGAAGGAGCCCAGTTGGCGGCATTAAGACGTAATCAAGAAGATATAGAACAATTGCGGTTTCATATATCAGCCTGCAGTAGAGCTGCCGAAGCAAAGGATATCAAGGCCTACGAAGAAGCGGATATACAGTTACATAAATCGATTATGGTTTCATCACATAATGATTTATTGATTGATTTGTACGAACATATGGAACACTCCCTGCATGAATCCATCCATCAGATAGTGGAGATGAGTTCTGATGTGAACTTTCATTTGAACATTCATTGCAAACTTGTGGATGCCATCATCGAACAAGATGTGAACCGGGCAATCGAAACAGTGAATGAATACATTGCACAATTCAAAAAATCTTTAGAGTAAGTAAGGAGGAGATTATGGGCATTCATCAAGCGGCAAATCAACTAGAACAAAGAAAAGTGGATATTAAACCCAGATTAGGACTGCTCATCATCGGAATCATTCTTCTTGGGGCAAATCTGAGGGCTCCCTTAACATCGGTTGGACCCCTTGTCACTTCGATCCGTGATAACTTGGGGATTTCCAATACATTATCAGGTTCATTAACGACATTGCCTTTGCTTTCCTTCGCTTTATTATCACCGTTTGCACCTAGGATAGCACGGCGTTTTGGAATGGAGCTTACACTTTTCCTTTCCTTGGTATTATTAACGATCGGAATTGGGATACGCTCAGTTGGCGGAGTGCCGACATTGTTCATAGGGACCATTTTAATCGGGTTAGCCATTGCAATAGGCAATGTTTTGTTACCCAGTCTGATTAAACATAACTTTGCCAGGAACATCGGTTTGATGACAGGAACCTATGCTGTTTCCATGAATTTATGCGGCGCAATAGGTTCTGGGATCAGCATTCCCCTTGCTTCTTCATCCGGATTGGGATGGGCTGGTGCCCTTGGATGTTGGGGGATTTTATCACTTATTACAGTTTTCTTATGGATGCCGCAATTAAGACGGCCATTCAACACAGGTAAGGATGTACAAACAGCGCAAAAGGATAAAAAGATTAACTTATGGCGTTCTGGTTTAGCCTGGCAGATTACATTCTTCATGGGTTTGCAATCGTTTATTTTCTATACAGTAATTACCTGGATGCCTGAAATCCTGGAGCAAAAAGGCCTGAATGCTGATGAAGCTGGCTGGATGCTTTCCATCATGCAGCTTGCAGTCATTCCCATAACATTCCTTGTGCCAATTTTAGCTGGGCGCTTACAAAGTCAGCGTCTGTTAGTGGTCCCGCCTGTCATCTTCCTTATATCAGGGATATTCGGAATATTATCCGGAAGCACTCTCTTCATCCCGGTATGCATGATATTGATTGGGATTGGAGTCGGAACCATATTCAGTTTATCGATGATGTTCTTTAGTCTTCGAACGCAAAGCACCCATGAAGCGACGGAATTATCAGGAATGGCACAATCATTCGGGTACCTTTTAGCTGCCATTGGACCGGTATTATTCGGATTGCTTCATGACATTACACACAGCTGGACTCTTCCCTTACTGATGTTGGCCGCTATATCGGCACTTATTTTCATTGTTGGAATGCGTGCAGGAAATAATGAATATGTAACGACTCAATAAAGCCAGTAAAGGTATAAAAGGTTCTAAACGGCAATGGCCCCGGTATTGTACCGGGGCCATTTACATACCAGCCACTGATAGCGGTACGAAAGGTTCCTATTCCGTGATTTTAATTTCGAATAAGTAGAGAGTGGTCTTTGGTTTAAATAGAGAAGGAATATATGGCGTTCTCGCTTCTCGTTTCGGTCATTTCGCGGCTTCCTTATCTTTATAAAAATTATCAACCTCAAACTCTGTCAGATAAGAAAGTTTCACCTTCTCCATTTGGAGAAAAAGAAATGACCTATACTTAGAGGAGGTTGCTGCATATTATGGTTCATTATCATTGGGTTAAAGTACAAAGTGATTCCGATAACCTCATTTACATTCTTTGGATCCTCGCTCAATATCCGAATGATGTGCATGCGAAAAAGCCATTGCTTAGTGTTGAGCAATGGCCTTTGTGTATTTCCTTAATACGAAATAAAACCGAATATTCCGAAAAGGGCGTCCGATGTGAACCGCACGCCTTTTTACCTTCAACTATATTGAATTGAAAAAAAATTACTCTCCACTCTTCCTATTTTAAGCATACTTCTTACTTTCCTCATCTTTAAAAAAGCTCTTCATTGCATGGAAAACATCAGCCTTTTGCTTAAGGATATAGTACCTGAATTTTTCATTATCGATGTTCTTATAAGCTGTCATCAATGTCGAATGGCGATTGTATTGATTGACTTCCCCGTATCCGAACATATTGGAAACCTTCATGAGTTCTTCAACAAGCTTAACGCATCGGACGTTATCGGATGTTAGGTTATCACCATCGGAAAAGTGAAACGGATAGATATTAAACTTCGCAGGGTCATATTTATGATCAATAAGTTCTAATGCTTTTCGGTATACGGACGAACAAATCGTACCGCCGCTTTCCCCTTTTGAAAAGAAATCCTCTTCCGGAACGACTTTCGCTTCTGTATGATGGGCAATGAACTCGATTTCCACGGTTTCATATTTTGTCCGCAAGAAACGGTTCATCCAAAAGAAAAAGCTTCGAGCCATATATTTTTCCCATAACCCCATACTTCCGGAAGTATCCATCATTGCCAGTACAACTGCTTTGGAATCAGGTTTCTGAACCTCATTCCAGGTTTTGAATTTAAAGTCTTCCTTATAAATAGGGTGAAAACCGGGGTGCCCCCTTAAGGCGTTCCGTTTGAAAGCGGATATCATCGTTTTCTTTTTATCGATATTTCCCATTAGGCCTGTCTTGCGGATGTCGTTGAATTCAATATGTTCAAGAGTGTGCTCCGCATGTTCTTTCTTCTGAAGATTAGGGAGTTCCAGTTGACTGAACAGGGCCTCCTCCAATTCCATCATCGACACTTCGGCTTCATAATAATCCTCGCCGGCCTTGTCACCTGCACCTTGACCCTTACCGGCTCCGGCATCGGACGGTGAGCCATCCCTTGCGACTACATCCCCCACTTTACTGTCTCCATCGCCTTGCCCTACATGTTTGTTCTTATCATAGTTATAACGAATTTTGTATTCATCCAAGGAGCGAATGGGGATCTTGATGACATCCCGGCCATTGGACATTACGATGCTTTCTTCTGAAATTAGATCAGGCAAATTATTCTTGATCGCTTCCTGCACCTTTTCCTGATGACGTTGTTGATCATCATAGCCTTTCCGATGGAGGGTCCAATTTTCCTGTGAGATTACATACTGTTGATTATTCTCTTCCGACATTCTCTTCCCCCCTTAAAAATGTTTGCACGCTTTTCATCATTCCTTCATATAATAAGTTAGTGTGGGAATGCCCACATCATTCCGGTTTTCCATTGAAAAATACAGTGCGAAAAAACGGATGAAAAGAAAAGTATTACTCTATCTTATGCAGCGACGCAGGATAATTTACAACAAAATTAATAATGGATGTTTGCCCATGAACTAGACAAGTCCTGACAGGGGCGTTAAAGCCCTTTAAGGTTATTTCTAAATAAGGAATATAACAAAACGAACAGACCTGATGATTTTCAGGTCTGTTCGTTTTTTCATTCATTCGTAATAGGATCGCTTTAAGCCAGAAGTAATGGAGCAGCAAAAGACTTCCAAGGACATTTTAAAAAAGCAATGGAACACAACAAAAAGGGTGTCCCAGCAGTTTTTCTGGACACCCCTTTTACACAGATAGAATGATTCTGGTTGTGGTATTCGTCAATCCTTCTCTTCCTCTATTTCATGTTGAACTGTACCTGGGCGTTTATCCCACTCTTTCAATTCTTCATTCGTCCTTTGATTTTCCATCTGCTTTCCAAGTTCTTTCATCTCTTCATAATCCTTAGCCATGGAGCTATTTTCCGGTACATGTTCTTTTTTCAGTTCCTCTTTGCTCATTTGCCATCACCTCTACTTATTGATACCCAATATTACCAAATCCGAAACGTAACATATCTAATGGAAATATGGGGTATAGATAAAACATTATGAGCAAATGTAAGGAGGTGCAAGATCTATGCAAACAACTACCCTTTATGTAAAGGAAGCAACGTCAGAAGGCCCTATTTTAAATCTGGAGTCCATACTTTTGAAAACGGAAGGTGTGGAACGTGCGATCATCGATGTTGATGATGGGGAAATTAAAATCGACCATAGCGAAGAAAAACTATCACCGAATCAACTTATTACACTTATTGAACAGTATGGCTTGAATGTAACTAAATAGAAATCAATAGCACCGGGTTTCCTTCATTCAGAAGGGCCTGGTGCTTTGTTGAGTTATAATCTCCCATGCCTACTATAATCACCGTTTTCAAAAGATTCATGATTTCAATAGAAATTCTGGATTTCCTCTAATCCACCTTTCATCCATCCAACCTTCCGTAAACGGTAATAAACCCCTGCCCGATGAGGGGGCAGGAGCAAAAAAACTATGGATTACCGATTTAACAAGCTGCCCACATAGCGCAGCAAATCATTGGCTGAAGTCGAATTATATCCGTGCTCGTCTATAAGTCTCGTGATGACCTCGTTCACTTTCTTCAGTTGCCTTTCGTCTGGTGTCTTCGTTGAAGTGGTGATCTTAACGACATCCTTCAAATCAGCGAATAGTTTTTTCTGGATCGCTTCCCGTAAACGATCGTGGGAATTATAATCAAATCGCTTCCCTTTACGGGCATATGCTGAAATTCGAATCAATATTTCTTCGCGGAATGCTTTTTTTGCATTCTCGGAAATTCCAATTTGCTCTTCTATCGAGCGCATCAATTTTTCATCTGGGTTGATTTCTTCTCCAGTCAATGGATCGCGCAGCCTTGATTTATTGCAGTATGCTTCGACATTATCCAGATAATTATCCATGAGGATTTTCGCCGACTCTTCATATGAATATACAAAAGCTTTTTGCACTTCATTTTTTGCAATGGCATCGTATTCTTTACGTGCCAGTGATATGAAATTTAAATACCGCTCCCGGAGTTCGTTCGTAATGGACGGATGCTGGTCAAGACCTGCTTTTAATGACATAAGTACATCCAATGCATTAATGGACGGATTCTCCTTACGTATGATCGTAGAGGAAATCCGGTTAATTACGTAACGCGGGTCGATTCCGCTCATGCCTTCGTCCTGATATTCTTTTTTCAATTCATTGATGTCTGCGGAATTAAATCCTTCAACATTTTCCCCATCATAAAGCCTCATCTTTTTCACTAAATCGATATCGCCCTTTTTGGGATCTTTCAGGCGGGTCATGATGCTGAAGATTGCCGCCACCCTCAATGTATGCGGGGCTATATGAACATCCGAGACATCACTTTCACGAATCATTTTTTCATAAATCTTCTCTTCCTCGGTAACCTTCAAGTTATATGGAATAGGCATGACAATGATACGGGAATGCAATGCTTCATTTTTCTTGTTGGAAATGAACGCTTTATACTCCGTTTCATTCGTATGAGCCACAATGAGTTCATCTGCACTGATCAATGCAAAACGGCCAGCTTTAAAATTCCCCTCTTGTGTTAATGATAGCAAATGCCATAAGAATTTCTCATCACATTTCAGCATCTCCTGGAACTCCATCATCCCGCGGTTCGCCTTGTTCAGCTCGCCATCAAAGCGATAGGCACGCGGATCTGATTCAGAACCGTATTCGGCAATGGTCGAAAAATCGATGCTGCCCGTCAAATCAGCAATATCCTGTGACTTAGGATCAGAAGGACTGAATGTTCCAATTCCAACACGCTTATCCTCCGAAAGGAAAATACGTTCGACCATAACATCTTCAATCCTGCTTCCATACTCCTGTTCTAATCTCATTACATTCAGCGGCGAAAGATTTCCTTCAATCCTGATGCCATATTCCTCAAAGAAATCATCCCGTAAATACTGCGGGATGAGATGCAGTGGATCTTCATGCATCGGGCATCCTTTTATTGCATAAATCGCACCAGAGTCTTTTAACGAATAATTTTCAAGTCCACGCTTCAGTAAAGAAACGAGTGTGGACTTCCCACCTGACACCGGACCCATGAGAAGCAATATCCGCTTACGGACATCCAGCCGTTTTGCTGCCGGATGGAAATATTCCTCGATGAGCCTTTCCAGTGAATCTTCAAGGCCAAATAACTGACCGCTGAAAAAATTGTATTTCTTTGTCCCATTTACTTCTTCTATCCCTGCATCTCTGATCATGTTGTAAACACGTGAATGAGCAGATTGAGCAACTAAAGGCGTTTCTTTCAATATTTCTAAGTACTCTGCGAAGGTGCCTTCCCACTTCAGCTTCTGTTCATCTTCTCTAAATTTTTCGATTTTCTTTAAAATATCCATTAAGGAACCTCCCCCTGTCACTTTCAGAGAATACTTAAATCTATGCTCCAAGTCTGACAAACATGTCAGACTTTAAAAAGTGGACGGGCATTGTTTCGAATCCCCCTTGACTCTCCATGTATCGAAAAGGGCTTAATCATTGAGAATTGATGACAAATATGCTGGCAAGAAAATTTGTGTGCACTCCTGCTAAAAATTAGGGTATACTAAGCCTATACTTAAGTGGGACAATATGGGTAAAGGGAGGTCACAACATGGGCACAGTTATTATCGTTGGAGTTGCTTTAACATTTTTAGCCGCTATCTTCACTGCCGGGTATGACGATAAACCAGGTGTGAAATAAAAAATAACAGCCTTTTCCAAAACTCCAAAAAAAGGGACAGCAAATTAAATTTGCCGTCCCTTTTTTTATTCCTCATCTATATATAAATATAGAAGCACTTTCGAAGTCATTCACGAATGGCTTATTGAGCATGCCAAACGAATAGGCTTCATCATTTATACAGCGTTCTTTTTATCAGTTTGAGCTGAAACGTCGTTCTCCATCGATCTCAAGTCTTCATTTACTTTTTGTCCTTGTTCCAAATATTCCGTTTGGAAACCACTCTTTAATGCCCAACTATAAAACATTAGTGATAAACATGTAATGATGACCATATCCAAACCAAATGGGATTATATTTAGTCCACCAAACTTTTCACTGCCTAAGTATGAAATGGTCATCATACAGAGTAAGTAAACAACCATCCAAAGCCCTGCTGAAAAGTTTTGGCGGAATCCCTTCCATTTTATTTTTGATTGATAATAGAAATAAACGGGAAGACCAGCCATAATGATAAATAATACTTGACCTGTAAGCGGCCATCTTGCCCAATATAGAACCAAAGAAGCAAAAACAAAGCCCAGTGGTGCAATGATGCTTAATCCTTTTAAACGTAATGGTCTGTACAAGTTCTGACCTGTGCGTCTTAATGTCATTACAGTAACTGGACCTGTAATATAAGAGACTAAAGTCGCAACTGAAATAACCTCTGCCAATACGCCCCAGCCTCTAAACATGAATAAAAATAAGAAAGATACGCCTAGATTAAAAAACATGGCTTGACGCGGGATACCATAAAGAGGATGCAGTTTTCCAAACACGCTTGGTAAATATTTATTCTTTTCCATTCCATAAAGCATTCGTGACGTTGTCGCCGTGTATGTTATTCCTGTCCCCGAAGGAGAAATAAAAGCATCTACGTATAGTAAAATAACCAACCAGTTTATGCCTAAAACAATTGCTAAGTCAGCAAACGGTGAATTGAAATTCAAATGTTGCCATCCATTCACAATCATGGACGGGTCAACGGCTCCAATAAATGCAACCTGTAATAGAACGTAGATGACCGTTGCAATTAAAATGGAGCCAATTACTGCAATTGGGATCGAACGTCCAGGATTCTTTGCCTCACCTGCCATGTTAATTGGACTTTGAAAACCGTTAAATGCAAAGATGATACCAGAAGTTGCTACAGCAGTAAGTACACTTGCCCACCCATTAGGAGCGATACTTCCTGCAGATGTAAAATTGGATGCGTGAAACCCGGCAAATAAAAGTGAGCCAATCGTAAGTCCAGGAATAATAACCTTAAAGACTGTAATGAATGAATTAGCTTTCGAAAACAAACTGACTGTCCAGTAATTTAATAAAAAGTAGACGATCAGCAATACAGAGGCAATTGCCAAGCCTCCCCCAGTAAGACTTCCATTTTCTACCAAACCATGTGTCCACCGTGCCCATTCCCATGGCCATGAGCTCATATATTGAACAGAAGCAATCGCTTCAACTGGAATTACGGAAACGATTGCAATCCAGTTTGCCCAGCCTGCAATAAACCCTAAAAAAGAACCATGAGAGTACTGCGTGTATTTTACCATTCCCCCAGCTTCAGGAAACATAGACCCTAATTCACTGTAAGATAGTGCGATAAATAAAATAACAACCATCCCGATAATCCAAGAGATAATGGCAGCGGGTCCTGCAATCTGTGCCGCTCTCCAAGCTCCGAATAACCAACCTGAGCCAATAATTGACCCGAGTCCCACCATCATTAACGAAAATGTTCCCATCTTTCGCTGCATATTATTCATACATTTTTCACCATGCTTTCTAAAATTATTCTTTACGTTTAAAAGTAACTGGATTAATGATTCGTGTAGTGCGCCCAATTACATCTTAAAGTAATTGCTGCATTTACATCACCTCTTGTAAAAGTTTGAAAATTGATGAGGAAACCTTAAGGATCTCCCCTTATTGCTTCTATTAATTACACCGGAACCAAATTTTTCTGCATTTCAGAAAATGCTTAAATCCCATTCTTGTGCCATTTGTTTCAATAACAGACTACCTGCTACGCTATTCCCATATTCATCGATGGCTGGTCCATAAATACCAATGCCACATCCATCTTGAAAAGGCATTCCGCTTCTGGCACTTGGAGGAACTAGTGCCATAATCCCGCCAGATACTCCGCTTTTGGCCGGCACCCCAATAAAAGCCGCAAATTTCCCCGAAGCATTGTACATACCGCAAGTAAGCATTAATGCTTTGGCCAGCTTAGCCAATTTTTTAGGGATTACTTGTTCTTTACGAACGGGATGGTAACCATCTTGAGCAAGAATCAGTCCAAGCAGGGCTATGTCTTCTGTGGTCACTTCTATGGAACATTGCATGAGGTAAACCTCTAAAGCTTCCTCTACTTCCGATTCCAAATAATTCGTCTCTTTCAAATAGTGAGCCAAAGCTCTATTTCTATGAGAGGTTAACCACTCAGATTGATACACTTCCTCATTGATTGTCGGGCGCTTCCCTAACAAATTTTCAAATAGCTCATAGAGAAATTCCAATTTATTTTGTGAAGAATCCCCTGGGAGAAGCGAAGCTACTGTAATCGCCCCTGCATTTATCATAGGATTGAACGGCTTTCCAGGCTTATGCATTTCTAAACGAATAATTGAATTGAAAGCATCCCCAGTCGGTTCCACATCGACCCTCTCTAACACATAAGAAATGCCGCGACCCAAACATGCTGCTATAAAGCTAAGCACTTTTGAAATACTTTGCAGCGTGAAAGGAACTTCCCAATCCCCTGACTTGATCATTGTTCCACCCGGCTCCAGTATGGTAATGCCCAATTGCGATAAATGTGCATTTCTCAATGCCGGTATATAATTAGCGGTTTGTCCTTCAATAGCAAAGGATCTGTAATATGCTACCCATTCATCTAAGTCGGATTTTCTTTGACTATTAACGTGAATGTCATACTCTTTTGACAATTCTTCAATCACATTCTTCCACCTCTTCAGTTGTTGTATCATTATATTTTCAATATGAGCGTTTTACCGAATGCCATTACTAGATTCGATGAAAAAATAATGAATATTCTAAAAATTGTTAAGCGCTTTCAAAAATTTCTTTCTGCTTAATTTTAAATTGGGAACTACATAATCATACAAAAACCTACAAAATCTAAAAAATAAAAATCCACTAAAAAAACGTGATCATCTCACATGTCCCGTTACCATTTTTTGTGGATAGAAAAACAATTTGGTTTTGCCATAATTGATTATAAGCCGTTCTATTCAGGAACAAAGTAAGCGTTGTATTGAAGCCGATGAAACTGTATACTGATTTTTTAAACAAATTAGGAGGTGACGACTTGTATCTCAGTACGTTAATGAAAAAAGAGGTCTATGTCCTTGCTTTGATGTTGTTAACTGTGCCATTAGCAGGCGAATTGAGTTTTTATCCTTTCAATGAAACGTTTCGGGTAAGTTTTGGTGTGCCTGCATTTTTCTTCTTTTTACTATTATTACAAAAAACGCCTGCCATATTTTCGGGCATCTTGACAGGAACAATGGTTGTGATATTTCGCATTCTAATCGACTTTTTCATGCAGGATAATTTCTCCTGGATTTCCGCATTTCACGCTCATTATCCTAGTTTTTTCTTTTATTTTACCTATTCCGTTCTATTCTTTTTTGCGAAAATCAACCGCTTTCAAAGCCGAACTTTGATTATTGGATTTATTGGTCTCATTATCGAAATATTGTCCGACTCCGTAGAATTAATCTTTCAATATATTGTGTTGGAAACAACGATTACGTTTGGTTCACTAAATGAGATGATCGTGATCGCATTCGGCCACAGTTTTATCGTTTTGAGCTTTTTTAATATGATGAAACTTTATGAAGCACAATCAAGGGAGAGGCAAATCAGAAAACAAAATGAACATATGCTGATGCTCATTTCCAATTTATACGAGGAAACGATTCATTTAAAAAAAACATTAAAAAATGCTGAGAATATTACAAAGAAATCATATGATTTGTATCGCGAATTAAAAGCATTGGAAAAAAGGGAAAAGCAACTTCATGATCTTACAGAGCCATATAGTCAAAAAGCATTACGCATCGCGGGTGAAATGCATGAAGTCAAGAAAGATAATCAGCGGATTTTTGCTGGTCTCTCCAAATTGATCTCCAATGAGAGTTTTAAAGATTATATGAATGCTGCTGAACTTTTTTATTTAATTATCCGAATTAATGAAAAATATGCCTTATCATTAGGAAAGGACATTCAATTTGAATACTCATTGGAAGGAAAAAACGATTCACCTTATCATGTATATACCGTGTTATCTCTTTTCAATAATTTAGTCGCCAATGCAGTGGAAGCAATTAAAGAAAAGGGAATCGTCCGTTTAAGTTTGTTTGAAATTAGTGACAATGTAGAATTTAAAGTTGCTGATACCGGACCTGGAATTCCTCAAAAATATCAGACTGTCATATTCAAACCTGGTTTTACATCAAAGTATGATCAGTTCGGGACACCTTCAACAGGGATTGGACTCTCATATGTTAAAGAAGTCGTGAAAGAACTGGGAGGGGATATCCTATTTGAGAATAGTTTTAATGGCGCTGTTTTTTCAATAAAGTTACCAATCCAGAAGTTGATTCAGAAAGGGTGATTCCATGCGTTTTTTTATAACAGATGATGATTGTGCCATACGTTCAAACTTAAGCCAAATTATAGAAAACGAAGATTTAGGTGAAGTGGTGGAGGAAGCGGAAGATGGCAGTCTATTAGAAGGGCATATTTTGAATTTAAAACAAATTGATATATTATTTATTGATTTATTAATGCCCATCCGGGATGGTATTGAGACACTTCGTCATATAAAAAGTACATTTAACGGGAAAATAATAATGATTTCGCAGGTTGAATCCAAGGAGTTGATTGGCGAGGCTTACTCGCTCGGAATTGATTATTATATTACTAAACCAATCAATCGGATTGAGATATTGACAGTCATTCGAAAAGTCATGGAACGCATCCATTTAGAAAGATCGATCACTAATATCCAAGCCTCTTTAAATAGTGTATTGAACTTTGAACAGCCAAAAGTTGATAATTCCAATAGTTTTAATGAAAAAAGTATAAGGGAGGTGGGTGAATTCCTTTTATCGGAATTAGGGGTCGTTGGAGAAAATGGCGCAAAAGATTTAATGGAAATGCTTCAGTATTTATTTATGTATGAACGGACTTTTACTTTTGGAAAGCAATTCCCCACCCTTAAAGAAATCTTTGTAGAAATCACCAAAAAAAAGCTCGGAACAGCAGCTTTGCCGGTTGATATCAATCGTGAAATAAAAGCTGCCGAACAGAGAATACGCAGAACGATTAACCATTCGTTAAATCATTTCGCTTCGCTAGGTTTAACTGATTTTTCGAATCCGAAGTTTGAAAATTACGCTTCCAAATTTTTTGATTTCACAGTCGTTCGCCAAAAGATGAAAGAACTGCAAAATGATTCAAAAATCGTTCTTACACCTACCCGGGTAAATACAAAAAAGTTTATTCAAGTATTTTATTTCGAAGCGAAACGATTGAATCCTGATGAAATAAATAGATATAGATAATACATGATTAAATACGAAAAATTACGGAAGAACCAAAAAACATAAAATCCCCTGAATGATTTCAAGGGATTTTAACTATATCTTATTTTTTCAACAATAAATACATGAAATAAGGTGCACCGATCAATGCAACCATGATACCTGCGGGAATCCCCTCGGGTTCAATTATATTTCGGCCTATCGTATCGGCAAGCAGCAATAGCCATCCACCGATTAAAATGGCAACCGGAATGAATAGTTGATTTCGAGGTCCTACCAAGGATTTTGCTATATGCGGGGACATAAGTCCAATGAATGCAATTCCGCCTGTAACAGAAACGGCAGCCGCTGCCAGTGCCACAGCCGTGATCAGCAGTACGATCCGCTCCTTTTCAATCGATACACCGACCCCAATTGCGACCRGTTCACTTAAACCAAGCAGATTCAAACGATTTGCTTTATATAAGGTGAATGGAATGAGGATGACTAACCATGGAATGATTGCCCAAATGAAAGGCCAATCCGTGCCCCATATATTTCCTGCCAACCATTTTGCGATGAAATCGACCTTCGCTCGTTCCGCTGACGAAATGAGGACAATCATCAGGCCTGAAAGCGCCATTGAAAAACCTACGCCGATCAACACTAACCGGACGGGTTCAAGTCCACTCTTCCTCTTGTATGAGAGGATATATATTAAACAGGCCGTCAGTAACGCTCCGATAAAACCAACAAGCGGAACCATATAAACAAAAGAACCAGCGTCAAGCGGGAAAAACAGAAAGAATGCKGCAATGGCAACACCTGCTCCTGAGTTGATCCCGATGATTCCGGGATCGGCTAAATCATTACGCGTGATCCCTTGTAGAATGGCTCCCGACAGTGCAAGGGCCATGCCTGCTAAAAGGGTGATGATGATACGCGGTAAGCGGACGGAAAATAATATGAATTCCTCTTTAAACGTCCCTTGCCCGAAGAGCGTTGGAAACAGTCGTCCTATAGAAAGATTGGAATAGCCCGAACACGTCCCTATAATGATCGTAATGATGATGAGTGCACTCAATGCACCTATTATCCAACGCTGTTTTTTGACTAAAGCTGACTGGATCATGAAAATGCTTTACCTCCTTTACGCACGATTAGGAGGAAGAAAGGTAAACCTATCATCGCAACAACCGCTACCACAGGTGTTTCATATGGAGAATTGATCGTACGGCCGATCGTATCGGCAAGCAGCATGAAGGTGGCTCCCAAAATCGCAGACATAGGGAGGATGAATCGATAATCCGTACCCACGATAGCCCGAACGATATGTGGGACCATTAACCCGATGAAAACCATATTTCCGACAAGCGCAACGGCAGCCCCTGCCAGGAGAATGATGACCACGAAGAGAACCGCCTTTATTTGTGTTGTCTTTTGCCCTAAGCCTACGGCCACTTCTTCACTTAAGCTAAGTATGGTGAGCTGTCTGGAAAAGATAAGGGAAATCAGGATTCCTATTAGAATGAACGGAACGATTACACGAAGCTGCTCCCATGAAGTTCCGATATTCCCGCCAGCTGTCCACATCGATACATCTTTTGATACCTTGAAATATATGCCGACCCCTTGCGAAACGGCAAATAGGAATGCAGAGACTGCAGCACCAGCCAAAACGATTCGCAAAGGTGAAAATCCTCCCTTTTTCATCGTACCGATTCCGAAAACCATGGTTGCCCCGACAGCGGAACCTATAAAACACGCAATCATGATCCCTAAATTATTAGCATTTGGAATGAATGCCAAAGTGATGGCGAGACCTGCATTGGCTCCTGCCGTCAATCCAAGCAACCCGGGATCGGCAAGTGGATTTCTTGTCATTCCCTGCATGATGGCCCCAGAAACGGCAAGGGCTGCACCCACAAAGATTGCCCCCACTTCACGAGGGAAGCGGATTTCCCGAATGATTGAAATCTTTTCACCGACAGCATTTGATGTCAGTGCTTGCCAGACGTCTTTAACGGTAACATCAGCCGCACCAAATGCCATTGAAATAATGAACATGCCTATAAAGGCGACGATCGCTATGATCAGTTTACTTACAAATGGGATGAAACGTTGATTTTCATTAGTCATCTGTCTCTCTCATTTCTTTTTTTATAGAATAAAAGGAGAGGAATTGGAATCCCTCTCCCTCGCTGTATTATTTTCCAAGAAAACTTTTGGAAAAGAAGTCTAATTGGTAATCTAATGTGATTGGATCATTGAAGTAGAATTTTTTTGCATCAGCTTCATACAGTTTATTGTTTTTAACGGCAGGTATGCTTTTAAACGTGTCAGTTTGTTGGAATGAATTGTCCTGATCTTTGTTATTGCTCAAAATCACATAATCACCTGCATAGTCTTTAAGGACTTCTAATGATAAGGCAAAGTAACCATCTTTCAGCGCCACTTCTTTTACCTTTTCAGGCATACCCAATTTCATTTCTTGATAAAGGATTTCCGTTCCACGTCCCCAATTATCACCGTATACATAGAACTGTTTGTCAAACTTTTCGAAAACGGAAACGGTAGCATCTTCTCCAATCTTGGCTTTAATTTCATCACCAGTTGTTTTTGCCCGTTTTTTGAAATCATCCACCCATGCTTGAGCTTCTTTTTCTTTATTCAAAAGTTTACCGATTTCTACATGTTGTGTTAAATAGTCAACTTTTCCGTATGTATAAGTTACGGTTGGAGCAATTTCCTTTAATTTATCGACATTTTTAATCGTGGATAAACCAATGATTAAATCCGGATTCAACTCGATGATCTTTTCCAGGTTTTCGTCCGTCACTTCTTCCACATCTTTTAACTCTTTAAAATTCGGGTTCATTTTAGACCAGGAATCAACCCCTACAAGGTTAACATCCAAAGCCATTACGTTACCTGCGAAAGATGATAGTACTAAAACACGCTGAGGATCTGCGGGAACTTCAACAGGACCATTTTCAGATTGATAGGTGATGGTACCTGATTTTTCTTTTTTGGAAGCGGAGCTTTTTTCTTTTTCGGCTGATTCGTTACCACAAGCGCTAATAATTAACACTAACAGCAGTATAAACGGAAACATTATCTTTTTCATTTGTTGTCAAATCTCCTTTTAGTAAGTTGTATGTGCTGCACATTGGTTTGTTCGTTCGTTGATCTCGTCCGATTACCGCATCAATATGGAATACTTCCTTAAGAACTTCATGAGTGATGACTTCTTCACAATCTCCTGCTTTGACTATTTCCCCGTCCTTTAAGGCAATGATATAGTCGGCAAAGCGAGCAGCTTGGTTTAAATCATGAAGAACCATGACAATTGTACGTCCCTGTTCTACATTCAGCCTCTGTAATAATTCCAGAACCTCCAGCTGATGGGCCATATCCAAATAGGTGGTCGGCTCATCAAGGAAGATGATTTCCGTTTCCTGGGCAAGGGCCATCGCAATCCAAACACGCTGGCGCTGACCTCCTGAAAGAGCATCCACGGGACGGAACTTGAAGTCTTTCGTGCCGGTCACTTCAAGTGCCCAATCAATCACATCATAGTCTTTCTGGGTCAGGCGCCCAAAACCTTTTTGATAGGGAAAGCGCCCATATGATACGAGCTCCCCAACCGTCAAACCGCTTGCACTCTCGGGTGTCTGCGGAAGTATGGCCATTTTTCTTGCAAGGATCTTAGTGCTTTCTTTTGAGATATTAACCCCATCTAAAACAACCGTACCTGATTGATTTGGAATGATTCTAGTGATCGCTTTCAAAAGTGTCGATTTCCCACATCCATTTGAACCGATGATCGTTGTGATTTTTTTATCTGGTATTTCCACACTGAGATCTTTTACAATTAAACGTTCACCATAACCAATATTCAAATTCTCTGTATATAGGCGAACCATTTTTTAACCTCCATTTACTGAAAAAAATAGGTAAGTAAAAACTCAAATGAAAATGATTATCATTATCCACTACTTAATTACTATAATTCTATCTAAATATATTGTCAATGGTAATTTCATGGTCATATAAGAAGAATTTCTGACAAGATTTTTGGGGCCGGTCCGTATTACCGACTGACAATGAAAACAATAAAGATCCCGGAGACGTTCCCGGGATCTTTACTGTTTGGCTCATACTCAGGACTTTGGCAAGAATATTCCTAATAGGCCGTATTCATTAATCAATGTTTCTTAAATCCTTGCTTCTCAACATAATCCTTCATGTACAGCCTGCTTTTCTTTCCAAGCATTCCTGCCATTTGCCCGGTCCAGGTCTCTTTTCGTTTACCTTTAGTCCGAATCTCATAATAACTGGAAATCGTTTCATTATACCCTTCAAGTTGTCCGATGAACTCTTGCTTATCCCCCTGATATCCATTTTCATGATAAATGTTGGACAACGGCAAACGCGGCTTTTTATCCGAACGGTTTTTCGGATATCCGACCGCTAGAGCGAATAATGGTATAACACGATGCGGTATATTCAAAATCGCTGACACTTCCGGGAGATTATTGCGGATCCCGCCTATATAGCAAATGCCTAGATTCATCGATTCTGCCGCCAATGCTGCATTTTGGGCCGCTAGAGCCGCGTCAATACAGGCAACCATGAATTTCTCGGTACTTTCAATCGATTCGGACAGGTCCGTGTTTTCCATTTCGGAAACCATATCCTGACGATATAAATCGGCGCAAAAGACGAATAGATGTCCATTCTTCTCTACATATGACTGTGGTCCGGCAAGTTCGGCAAGCTTGGCTTTCTTTTCCGGGTCGGTTACCCCTATGATTGAATACGCTTGAATATAACTTGAAGTCGATGCAGCTTGGGCACATTCCACAATCGTATTGATTTGCTCCCCAGACAATAACTTGTCCTCAAAGGAACGAATGGAACGGTGATCTAAAATCTTCTCAATAATGTTATTCAATGCTCCCACCCCTAAAGAATATGTAAAGTATCCATCATCGGGGCTAAAATGCCCCCGATGACAGTATTGATGAAACTCAACCTTTTGTTTTTAAATCCAATTCACGGTAATTTTGCTGTCTAAGTGCTTCATAAACCAAGATGGCTGCCGTATTCGACAGATTAAGGGAACGTACTTTATCCGTCATTGGAATCCGCAGGCACCGATCCATATTTTCTTGGATCAGATCTTTCGGGAGACCCGTCGTTTCACGGCCAAAAATGAAGAATATCTCACTTTCTTGATCACTGTAATCGAAGCTGGAATGCGGCTGCTCCCCAAATTTCGTCAAGTAATAAAATTCGCCGCCGGCGTTTCTTTCAAAAAACTCTTCTAACGAATCATAATAATGGATCTTTACATTCTCCCAGTAATCGAGCCCGGCCCGTTTGAGCTGTTTGTCATCCGTCGAGAAACCGAGCGGGCGAATGAGATGTAAAGACGTATCCGTCCCTGCACATGTTCTTGCGATATTTCCTGTATTTGCTGGAATCTGTGGTTGATATAAAACTACATGTATTGACACTTCATTTTCACCTCTAGTTTGAACTTCACCTTAATTATAGCATTAAACAAAAAAGACTAAAAACCTATCACCCTCCATCCAAAATCACAAAGAATTTATAAACGATGTTCGGTGTATATCTTGTTGAATCCTCATACGTCCAATATCGGTGACGGCTGTTCATCGTATGTGCATTCACAAGCGGCATCCCGTCCTGATCCTTCGCCGTTACAATCAAGTTATGGTCAAACCGTCCGTCCCCTTCGAAATCTATGCAGAGGATATCGCCCAAATTCAATTCCTTGGCCGACTCCACCTGCTTTGTCCTGATGGCATTCCCGGCTTTAAGCAGATGATATAAAGAATGAGCTGTCGTCCATGTATAACTCCAGCTTTTCCCCCTTATCCACCAGCCCTTATTTTTATTTGGCGCCCCCCACATCGGTATTCCCCCTGCATGTAAACATTGTGAAATGTAATTCGTACAATCATCGGTGAATTTATAATAAGCCGGATTGAATTCATTCCACCAACGCTCGGCATATTGAACGGCCTTCATTCGATCATACCTATATGCGAGACGATCTGCGCCTGGATCACATTTTGGCGGTGCCTCTTCGGTTTCAAAGCTGGGAATCAACTCATTTTCATCCACTATATACCCATTTCGAAACCGTGCCTCCCTTTCTTCCATTTCTTCTTCTATATAAAATGAATCTTCCTGTTTCAATAAATATTGCAGATGGACATGATAGGTCAGGACTGTATCCCTGTCTTCCTTTCTCTTCGAATGTACCTTGCCTGCCGCATTCACCCGAACAATTTCGGCGGCGCGGTTCCTCAACATTTTCTTCTTCAAATGTAACTTCCTTTCACCCCGTTCCAGATCATCTGTAGTATAAAACTCCACTCTTTCTTGTAAAAGGCGTTGCAATTGTTCCCTCAAGTTCATGCCCTCCTTCTTACCATCTATGCTAATGTGTATGTACGAGGGCATGGACAAAAACACAACTTCATAAATGTGGGAGTTTCAATCCTCCATAATGAAACTTTTTATAAAGATTTTCCTTGAAGCTCCCGAAATATCTTAAGCAAAAAGCCGCCCCGTTATATTTACGAGGCGGCTGCATTTTAAATATTATTTTGTTTCCAAGGTAAACTGCAGTCCTTTCTCAATTTCCGCCAATACCTCTTCATCTTTTTCCTTCATTCGTGCTTCTTCCAATGCGGAAACAGCCTGCTCCCGACCAATTTTCCCAACTGCCCAGGCCGCCGTCCCCCTGATGACAGGTCGCGGATCATTCTTCATGACCTGTATCAATAGAGGCAATGCCGTTTCATCTTTGAAATGGGCCAATGCTAAAATGGCATTTCGTTGGATTGGTTTTTTACCGCGCCAAGAGCCAGATACATGGCCGTATGTCTCTTTGAAGTCCCGATTTGAAATCGTAAGCAGGGGTTTTAACAGCGGTTTCGCCAGCTCGGGATCGGGTTCCATCTCTTCATGAAAATGAAAATCCATTCCTTTGTTTTTCGGACAAACGGTCTGGCATGTATCACATCCATACAAACGATTGCCTATTTTCGTCCTGAACTCATCCGGAAGGAAACCTTTTGTCTGTGTCAAGAACGCAATGCAACGCTTGGAATTTAGCTGCCCGCCCTGAACGAGCGCTCCAGTCGGGCAAACATCGACACATTTATTGCATGTCCCACATTGATCTTCCATCGGTTGATCCGGTTCAAACGGCAGGTTGGTGATCATATCTCCCAAGTATACATAAGACCCGAACTCCGGTGTGATGATCATACTGTTTTTTGCACTCCAGCCAATACCTGCACGCTCAGCCACTGCCCTATCTGATAACTCACCCGTATCAACCATGGACTTCATCATTGCCCCGGGCACTTTATCTTTAATGAAATTCTCTAGTAACTGCAATTTATTACGAAGAACGGTATGATAATCCGTTCCCCAAGACGCCCGGCAAAAGATCCCGCGGCGTTCACTTTTTGTACTTTGCGGAGCATCCTTCAATTTCGAAGGATAAGCAAGCGCAATCGAAATGATGGATTGCGGTTTATCGAATATCAATTCAGGCCTTACCCTTTTTTCTATATCGGCTTCTTCAAACCCTGACYGGTAATTCAGTTCCTGTTGACGTATCAGCCGACCTTTCAGTTCGGTGAAAGCCGTAGCCGAAGTAAAGCCGATTTTATCGATGCCGATTTCCTTGCTATATAAAATCACTTCTTGCTTGAATGAGTTCATATCCATATTAATCACCTACGTTCATTCAGTATTCCCATTGAAGCTTGAATCCATTTCAAACCATTGCTATCTATGATAAACTAATTGCAATCATTTTTGGAGGTGAAACGGTTGGAAATTAACGTATCAGCTAATCTTAGCAGTAAAATCCCTGAATTCAAAGTCGGGGTCATTACATATGAAAACATCGAAGTCGGTCCCTCCCCGCAAATGGTGAAAGGAAGACTTCAACTATTTCAGGAAGCTCTTTTCTTCGACCTTGAAGAAAAGGAATTGACCGACTTTTCCGGCATTAAAGTGTGGCGGGAAATTTTCAAGGCTACAGGAACAAACCCGTCACGGTATCGTCCCTCCGTGGAAGCCCTATACCGCCGCGTGAAAAAACAGAATTACTTGACGCCAATCCATTCGGCCATCGATTTGAATAACTTCTTCTCACTGTTATATGAAGTTCCGATCGGCATTTATGATGCTGAAAAATTAACGGGAGACATCTCGATCAAGATTGGCGAGGGGGCAGATGGGTATGACGGTTTGAACGGCCGCTTCAATTCCATGGAAAATATGATTACCTCAGCCGATCATGCTGGCGCATTCGGAAGTCCCTACGTTGATTCAGAACGCACGAAAGTCACTGAGGAAACGAAAAAAGCCATCCAAATCATTTATTTACAACCCAATACTTCAACCACGGAAGCAAATCAGCTAACGAAATCCTTGATGGACATGTTCCTTGAAATCCACGGTGGTGAAGGGACTTACTCGATTATGGAAGGATAATTACGGATATAAACCCTTTCCACAATCGGAAGGGGTTTTTTCATTATTGTTCCACTTAATAAAACCAGTGAAAAAGGTTCTTAAAATTTTCTTTTCAGTCGATTCCAGAAATCCGCTCCCTTTCCGCCGACTGTCTGCCAAGCCTCCTCGACGTAAACGTCTCCGGGGTCTCGACTAGCCAGTTACTCGGCAGGAGTGTCGCATATTTCTTCCATCTTTTAAGGATTAATGTAAAAAACCTCAAGGATCACCTCGTCTTAAACTTGGTTCGGGATGTCCAGCCTACGGATTTTTCTTAATATTTCATTCCAGTCGATCCCAGAAATCCGCTCCCTTTCCGCCGACTGTCTGCCAAGTCTCCTCGACGTAAACGTCTCCGGGGTCTCGGCTAGCCAGTTACTCGGCAGGAGTGTCGCAAATTTTTTACATCCTTTATGGGTTACTGTAAAAAAACCTCAAGGATCACCTCGTCTTAAACTTGGTTGGGGATGTCCAGCCTGCGGTTTTTTTCTTAATATTTCATTCCAGTCGATTCCAAACCCCGCTCCCTTTCCGCCGACTGTCTGCCAAGCCTCCTCGACGTAAACGTCTCCGGGGTCTCGGCTAGCCAGTTACTCGGCAGGAGTGTCGCATATTTCTTCCATCTTTTAAGGATTAATGTAAAAAACCTCAAGGATCACCTCGTCTTAAACTTGGTTCGAGATAAGTCTAGCCTTCGGTTTTTATTTATAAGAACGTTCCAGTTGATTGGAACGTAAGGTACGAGACACCCGCGGGGAAAGCGTGGCCAAAGGGAGACACCGAAGGCGAGAGGCAAGGGCGGACCGCCCGCGGAAAGCGAGTGCCTGTAGTGGAAATCAACGATCAGATTTGCTAACCCTCAAAAACACTTTCCGTTTTACCCCAGAAACCCGCTCCCTTCCCTCCGACTGTCTGCGAAGCCTCATCAAAGCAAACGTCTCTGGGGTCCCGGCAGCCGATTTGCAATGGTTACTTTCTGCCTTTCGATTGATAATCATCGATGCTACATAAGCCTGGTACGCCTTTCTCTTCCCCTTTAACAAAAAAAGCACAAACTTATTCAAACTAATTCTACTAACGTAGTTAATCATATTGACTAAGTTTGTGCTGCATCGAAATCCCCGCACTCCCGGATGAAGGATGAATCTAAAATTTTTCGGGTATGACTACTGTATTACCGCTTCGATGAAATGCAGGGAATTTGGACAATAAAAAAATCCCACTGTAAACAGTAGAATTCTTGTAATAATATTTAAACGCAAAGCTTCGTTCTCCAGGTAACGAAACCCTACGTTATGAGTATGTATTGGAGCGGGTGAAGGGAATCGAACCCTCATCATCAGCTTGGAAGGCTGAGGTTTTACCACTAAACTACACCCGCATATTCTTGTAGAAGTTTGTCGAATTACCAATCAACAAAATTAATTATATAGTTTAATGTGAAAAAATGCAATAGGTTTTTTAAAAAAATTAATAATTAGCGTATTGTAACGTTAATATATTCATTCACTCTAGTAAGTATGTTAAAAAGTCCTCTGATTCAGAGAACTTTTTTCATCCTATATGATGATTTAAGACCAAATGACTTCCATTAAACGCGGATAAACCTCCTGTGCCGTTTCAAGCAGCATGATTAACTTCCTGAACGCCAGATCCGGTACGATATCCCCCTCAATGGAGTATGAATAACGAATCGAAATGGTCCCATTTTCTTCATACAGCTTGGAATACCTGAAATTAGCATTAAATTCATTCAACAGTGTATGTACATCCTGTTTCTTTTCGGGGTTCTTCAACTCGGCGACATTAAAGCAAAATAAGTCCGCCACATTTTCATCTTGATTGAAAGCAAATACTAAAAGGACCTTCCACCCGTCCTTTAACTTTTGCTCGGCTCTAAAAAAGGTGGTGCCATCTTCATTCAACTCATTCATATAGATTTTCTCACTAGTTAAAAAATCACGAAATTTAGCAACGTTTGACATGGTTCATCACCTTTCTGTTTATAAGTCCATTTTATAATGAAAACAAGCATTTTTACAGACTTTTCTATTATCCTGCCAATTTCCTCCTATTAACAGGGGCGACCTTAAAAGGAAGGGAGTCATATATGAACTCCCTTCCTGGATTGATTATCCAGTTGCTTCTCCGCAAAACTGAAGCGCTACTTGCAGGCCCAAAATTACCTGGCGGATTTTTGAGTATCCTTCCATGTCAGGAACTTCTTTATTCGTAAGGGGTCGACCTTTATCTGCCGCTATCGATGGCTTATCCTTCAAATGGTTTAAGAGATACCACTAATATATTTTACTTGAAAGGAAAACGGCCTTTTCCCGATTGAATATCGAAAAAGGCCGCTTTTGTTATAGCTGCTTAAAAATCACATCGAAGAACCTTCCTCAGCTTTATTTCCATAAAACTTATAGTTGAGCGAATTCGGGTTCCGCAACTTTTACAAGCTGTTTTCCGAGGTTCGTTCCTTTAAACAGACCTAAAAATGCATCCGGTGTGTTTTCGAACCCTTCAATAATCGTTTCTTCATACTTCAGCTTTCCTTCTTGAAGCCACTTACCTAATTCCGTAGCACCCTCCTGGAATCTAGCAGCATAATTTCCAACTGTGAAACCTTTCATTAGTGCACTGGTTTTGATCATTGCCGATTGCAGACGCGGTCCTAGATCTTTTCCTTCTGCGTTATATGAGGAAATCGCCCCGCATAATGGAATTCGGGCATTCGCATTCAAAAGTGTAAAAACAGCATCGGATACCTCGCCGCCCACATTATCGAAATAAACATCGACTCCATCAGGAACAGCATTGGCTAAATCTGTCGCAAAACTATCACTTTTATAATTTACGGCACCATCAAACCCGAGCTCTTTCGTTAAGTACTCAAGTTTTTCATCCGAACCAGCGATGCCAACAACCTTCGCACCTTTAATCTTAGCAATTTGTCCGACTACTGAACCAACTGCTCCAGCTGCTCCTGAAACAACCACCGTTTCACCTTCTTGAGGTTTACCAATATCAAGCAAACCAAAATAAGCAGTTAAACCGGTCATTCCAAGAATCCCCAAATGAGTTGTGACCGGAGCCACCTTGGGATCAATCACACGGATTTCCTTTTCAGTGACAACTGTGTATTCTGCCCAGTCGATATTCCCAACAACGACATCCCCTTGTTTGAAGGAATTCGATTTCGACTCAACAACTTCAGCAACAACGCCCCCCGTGATGACCTTATTCAATTCAAATGGAGCTATATATGATTTGGTATCTTGCATTCTGCCACGCATGTATGGATCGACAGATAAATATAGTGTACGTACTAAAATCTCATTATCCTTCGGTKTGGGAACTTCACTCTCAACAAAGTTAAAATCCCCTTTCGAAGGCATACCTTTCGGGCGATTTGCCAGGGTGATTATTTGTTGTTTGTTTTGTGTCATCATTGTTCCTCCTTGGTTTGAATACGTAATTTCGAAAAGAAGCGTATCACTGATGAAGTTTATAGGTCAAAGAATATGATTGGCTATTGCTTCCATAACACTATTTATGTATCCTTTCCTGAAAACCTCAAGCTGGCTACAGCCTATTATGTCCCATGTTTTTCATTTTAATAAACGTTTCGCTCACCAGAAAAATTTAACGGCCTTTCCCCGATTGGATACCGGGAAAAGGCCGCAGCTTGAAATACACTTTTTTTATTTTCCGTTACAGGGCTACTGCCCCTTCTGCTTATGAACTAATTCATGGATAGTCTACATCAACTTTGAAATGAACATCGTTGCAATTCCAAAGTAAATTAGTAACGAGAGTATATCATTCAGTGTTGTAATTAGCGGACCAGACGCAACTGCGGGATCGATGTTGAATTTATATAATATCAAAGGAATAATGGTCCCAGCTAAAGTCCCGATAATCAGGGTCATCACCAATGAACTTCCAACCACTAATCCCAAAACGGGATTTCCCTGCCAAACATAAGCTATGATGGAAATTAATATTCCGCAGGTGATGCCTATTATCAAGCCAACTTTCAGTTCCCGTATAATGAGCCTGGTCACGGCTCCTTTATCCGTATCACTAGTGATTAGGCCTCTTACAACAACAGCTAAAGATTGAGTGCCTGTATTTCCAGTCATCCCTGCGATCATCGGCATAAAGAAGGCAAGTGCAACAACTTTGGACAAGGTTTCTTCAAAACTGCTTATAATGGTTCCGGACACTAATCCGATGAATAAAAGTAAAATAAGCCAGGGCAGCCGACGATATGCGGCCACATGCGCCTTCGTGTCAAAGTCTATAGCTTTACCGGATGCCGATAATTTTTCAATATCTTCATTCGCTTCCTTAATGACAACATCAATAATATCATCGACGGTCACAATTCCTAATAACTCATTATTTTTTTCAACTACTGGAATTGCTAAAAAATCATACCGCTCGATAACACGAGCCACCTCTTCTTGGTCTTCATCTGCAGAAACGGAGATAACCCGGCTGTACATAATATCTTGAATTTTTTCAGATTCATCATTTATTATTAAATCCCGATATGAGACAACACCTACTAATTTTTTATCATTATCTATTACATAAAGATAGTTGATCGTTTCCGAAAACTCCGCAAAGATTTTCAGTTTTTCAACTGCTTCACGCACCGAATAATGTTGGGGGATCCATACAAAACGGTTTGTCATGATTCTCCCTGCCGTTTCAGGGGGATAATTCATGATATTTTGAACGATTTTTGATTCTTCTTGTTTCATGCCAGAAAGAAGTTCTTCGATTTTTCCAGGGGATAGGTCCTCTAACAATGAAGCTAGATCATCATTATCCATTAAATCCATTACATGGCCGGATTTTTCTATTCCCAATTTACTAAGGATATTTAATTGATGGACTTTCTCAACTTCTTGAATCAGTTCAGCGATTTGTTCTGAATCGAGTAACAACAAGAAGCGTGTATGATGTTTTTCTGGGAGCCCCTCAAAAATACGCGCAATGTCATATGGTTGGAGTTCATCCAATATCGCTTGAAATTCTTTCTTTTTTCCTTCTTTTAATACCTTTATGATCTGTAAAGTCATTTGATCTTCACTCCTTTTTAGGGGAGCCAAAAAATATTTCCCTTAAATATTAAAAGTAAAAAAAATATTATTATTCCCCTTCCAAAATCTTGTTTCCATTCACGAGTATGTCGTCGTGAATAGTTATCCAAATCCCTCACCTCCAGGAAAAAAATAAAAACACCTCCATTACAAATGAAGGTGTTAAATACGGTATATATGCGTACATTGTCTGGATGACAAATACAAACAGCCGTATATGACTGAATGACAAATACAAGCATAAATCCAGTTCCTCCATTCGTAGAGCTTTAGCACTGTGTGGCATAGGACAAAGCCAGCTACATTAAAAACCACCTTATGTCGATGGTTTCTGTTGACCCATTGGCGTCTTTCGACATTTTTGGGCAGTAGCGTATCTCCTACACAGGAGCCTCACCTAACGAGGATATTTAATTTACACATCCACTCTAAAAGAGTTTCATTTAGATGTCAATGGTTAATTCAAATAATTCTAACTTTGACCTGATATCCATCCCCAAAAAAGTTACCTGAAAAAAACACCGACTTTTGCTCTCCCGGTTATTATGCCTGATTGAATGTCCCTTCGATATTTTTTAAGAATTCCTCTTAACAGCCACAATTGCCACCCTATTTAAAAGGATACAACGGAGAAATACATGCAACTACAAGGGAAAATATTGGAATTACATATTGAAACTTACTTATAATGAAGACGGATATCCAATGACTGAGTCTAATTATTTTAAGAAAGGAACTGGCTCAAATGAAAAAAATTTTGTCGATTATATGTATTATCGTAAGTGCTGCTTTATTAATGGCTGGTTGCAGAACCAAGGACGAGGTACAGGTGGAAGAGAAATCGAAGGAAGTGAGCTCATTGAACGCTATTGAAGGCAGATGGGAAGGAGATATTAAGATCCCAAATCAACCGCTTCCAATCATTGTTCATTTTACGAAGAAAGATGGAACGATAAGTATTCCTGTACAAGGGTTGAATGAATTCCCCTTAACAAGTGTAAGGTTAAGTGAATCAGACTTGTTTTTTGATATGAAAATCCAAAACCAGCAAATTACGTTTGATGGGAAAGTAAATCAGGATAAGATTTCAGGAACATTCGTTCAAAAAGGGCAAGCCTTCCCCTTTGAATTGCTCAAGAAATCCGATCAGGCAGTTGAAGAAAAAGAATCAGGTGAAATCGTGCAGGCCGACTTAAAGAACGGAACCATTAAAGGCCTTTTAGAAACACCAAAACATGAAGGGCCTTTTCCTGTGATGATTATAATTGCGGGTTCCGGGCCGACCGATAAAGATGGTAACACCATTGCAAATCCCGGAAAAAATAATAGTTTGAAAATGTTAGCCGAAAGTCTTGCTGAAAAAGGGATTGCAAGCATCCGGTATGATAAGCGCGGAATTGGTGAAAATATGCAATTGGCAGGAAAAGAAGAGGACCTGAGATTTGAACAGTATATTGATGATGCAGCTGCCTGGGTCCAATTTGCCAAAAAGGATGGCCGTTTTTCCAAAGTCGGCATCATCGGCCATAGCGAAGGCTCGTTAATTGGAATGGCAGCCGCAAAGAAAACAGAAACAGACATATTCATTTCATTGGCGGGTGCAGGTGAACCTATTGACCAAGTTCTCATCAAACAGCTTGAAGAGCAGCTTGCACCGGCGTTATTAACGGAATCCAAAGATATTCTGGCAAAGCTAAAACAAGGAAAACAAGTCGAGACTGTCAGTGCTGATCTGCAAAGTGTATTCCGCCCCTCTGTTCAGCCTTACATGATTTCTTGGATTCAATATAACCCGCTAGAATCAGTAAAGGAACTGAATATCCCTGTTCTAATCGTAAACGGCAATAGAGACATTCAAGTGCCGGCAACTAATGCAAAAGCTTTACATGAGGAAAAAGGCGATTCAGAATTACTTATAATCGAAAAGATGAATCATGTATTGAAAGAAGCCCCTGCAGATCGAGCAGGAAATTTAGCAACCTATACAAATCCTGAACTGCCATTATCCTCTGGATTGGTGAGTGGAATCATTGAATTTTTAAATAAAAATGACATCACCAGAAATTGAGAATTGTGTCTCCCCCGGGTTTGCAAAGATCACTCAAATGATTCTTGTGCCTACAATATTAAGGTAAATAAGGAGATCAAAATTGAAAATTATAGCTTTAAAATTACCAATTGATTTGAATGAAAATACTTATGAAGAAATGCTCAATTTGTGTTCTCGACAAAGACAATTGAGCATACACAAATTACAAAAGATAAAGGATAAATACCGTTCTTTATTTGGGGAGCTATTAGCTAAGTGGTGCATAAGTGACAGTTTAAAAGATCCATTTCAAAATATCCAATTTGTCTTAGGTGAAAATGGGAAACCCCATCTAGCAGGAGGAAGAATTCACTTTAATATTTCCCATTCAGGTGATTGGGTTGTTGTTGGCATTCATAATGATTCCATAGGCGTTGATATAGAAGAGGTCAAAGATTTCAACATCTATGAAATTGCCAAAAGTACTTTTAGCAGTGAAGAACTAATGTATTTAATTAAATCACCCAAAGCTAATCAAATCGAAATTTTCTTTAAAATGTGGACGCTGAAGGAAAGCTGGTTAAAATGTATAGGTTCAGGTTTTTTGGTTCCCCCAAATACTTTTTCAATCTTGAATAGAAGGAATCGTTATAGTTTAGAAATACCACCTGAGGAATTTTCAAAAATAAAATCACTAGGTTTAAAAATTGGAAATACGTATGACTATCGTTTTAAGTTGTATCATCTTGGACCTGGGTATCCCATAAGTGTTTGTATTAATAACGGAAATGAAAATCACTTTGAATTCCCTGATAATATCGATATTATAGAATTGAATAGTTTAATGAATGGGTTGAAAGCACTTTGAATAACTTTATATTACTATATAGAAGTTTTAAAGCGTCGTTCATGATTTTCCCTGAAGCTGAGAAATGAGGCACTTTATCATGGAAACCATTGCCTAAGAACAAACGGTAAGCCCTATTTGTTTTCAACTTCTTTAATTTTTTTACGCATCGCTGAATGGAATCATATTAATAAAGCATCGTCATCACCTCAAGCTTATTCATTCTATTTTTAAAAAATGAAGACTTTAGGCAATTCTATCTAAATGGCAAAACAATGTTGAGTGGAACGTAAGGTGCGAGACTCCTGCGGGGAAAGCGAGTGCCTGGCGTGGAAATCAATGTTCAAAATGTGCAACCGAAAAAAATGTAGACAAACTCAAATTTCATCGAGTTTGTCTACATTCCGAAGGCAGAATGTTTCTGCCTTTTTTTATATTTTCTCCGATATACTCTGTCCAACTTTTGAATTATAAGCTAATAAACTTTTTTGAAAGAGCATGAAAAATAGGAAAGCGCTTATTAAGGAAGAAAAAGCAGCGACCAGAAAAGCTCCCTCATGCCGAATTAATGGTACAAATGCTAGTAACTGTGGAGCAAATATTCGACTTATTGAATAGCGTATATTTGCCGCAGCAAAGTACTGTGCTTTTTGGTTAGCAGGCGCAATGCCAGCAATGTAAGAATCCTGTGTACTAACAACAAGTAATTCAGCTACTGTAAGGATTAAGACTCCTATAAAAAAACCTATATAGTTTTGAGAAAAACCAAAGATAACCATGGAGGAAGCATACAAAATACTGGAACCTACAAACCCAAAACGGGTGCTATACTTTGAAGAAAGCCTAGCCGCCATGCTGCCTAAAATAATGACCAAAATCCCATTCGTCATTAACAAAGAAGCATAGTTTTGAGAAGCATTAATCGTAAAACCGAATATTGATGTACTTTCAGATAAACGATCTAGTAAAGTTGACGGAAGCAATATTTCTAACTGCATGAAAGCTTGAGCTGCAAATACACTGGCAACAACAAAAATTAAAAGACGTTTATCTTTTCCTATAAGCACTACTGCTTTTGTAAACTTACCATTTGCATTCATTCTTTCTTCATTACCTAATTTTCTATCATCCTGAAATTCCGGAGTTTTCCATAGAGATATATATACTAAAGTCAGTACAGATACCAAGGATGTTCCAATAAACCAAATAGGCATGGAATCAAATATAAAACTTCCTATAAGTGGACCAAGCGTCACCGCAACATTAAATATCTGGTAGGTGAATACATAAGCTTTTTTTTGTTCCTTTTCATCCAGCCAATCAGATATATAAGCTCTTCCTGCAGGTATATATGAAGAATAAGCTATACTCATTAAACCGAAGCTGCCAAACACCATTATATTGCTTCCAGCTATTCTTCCAATGATAAATAATATAGTCGCAACCAGAAAACCTATACTTGAAGATATCATCATAGGTTTTCTTCCTATCCTATCTGCAAAGATCCCACCCCAAATACCTGATATTACACCAAATATTGAAATTATGGCTAAAGCAAAAGATGCTAGGTAAGGGTTCCAGGCATCGTTTAAATATAAAACAATAAATGGAAATAGCATATAAAATAATGTGTTTTGAATACCCTCAGCAAAAAATCTCCAACGCATATGATTTTTTTTCATACTAAAAACCCTTTTTCCTTAGATTTATACATACCTTATAGATGCAACTTGCTCCATAATAATCTTAGCAACATTTTCAGCATTTGGAGATTTATAGATCGTAAAATGTTGAGCTGGAACTGAACGCACTGTTAGTTCCCCAGCCAAGTAATTTTCCCAACCCACAGTGGTATCCTGCTCATTTTCTTCAGCTCGTATAAACAGAACTTTTCCATAAAAAGCTCCTGATATATTGTAACGATGAATAGCGACATTATTTGCTTCCCAAATTCCCAAGCCGCTCTTAACATCCTCAACTTCCGCGTCCATATGGAGATGACCGCCATCTTTTCCTAAGTTTAAAAGGAATTCCAATAGTTCCCCTTTGTCCATATGGGTTAACTCATCCGGATTAAACTTATCATTAGCTCCATTTGTAAACTTTAATGCATATGATTTAACAAACTCCATTTTGTCGAAATCACGAGCTTTACTGAAATGACAGTCTAATAATGTTAATAAACCAACGTCTCTTCCTTCAGCCTCAAAGGAACGAGCTATTTCATAAGCCACATTACCACCGAACGAATAACCCGTAATATAATATGGCCCTTCATGTTGAACAGATAGAATATAAGAAGCATATCGTTTAGCCATATTTAATAAATCATCTTCATATTTATCACTTTCAGGAATCTCCGCACTTTCAATTCCCCAGACGTCAAACATTTCATTTAATTCCGCAGCCATTTCTTTATAACACCAAAGTGCTCCGCCAGCTGGGTGAATAAACCATATTTTTTGACGGTTCTCAGCTGGTGAGACGTGTACTACGCCATTAGGTTTAATGGAATTTGTTATAACATGAGCTATTCCTTGTATAGTGGGATAATCAAATACAATAGATACTGGCAAAGTTAGCTCGAATTGTTTATTTAGTAGAGCAATAAATTTCATGGCCAATAACGAATGGCCACCTATTTCAAAAAAGTTACTATTTATATTGTCGTCTGAGTTTCTGAAGATATCTTTCCATATGTTCTGAACTTTCATTAATGTTTCTTTATCCGCATGATAGTTTTTGTCATTTTTCAATGTTGTAGCTTCAATACTATTTTCCTGGATTTCAAATTTAGTGGTTTCATCAGCTATTTTTTGCATTTGAGAGATCCATTCTTGCTTCACTTCCGAGATTACTTGATCCGTAAACAAATCGTTACAGTATTCTATTGTGAATGTTGAATTCTCTCCATCATGTTCTATGATGAAACTAAGATCGCATTTGGAAGTATCACTTAAAACCGATTCCATCTTAAATTGAGTATAGGGTTGTTTTTTCAAAAATCTATTATATACAAACATAACTTGAAATAGGGGCCGATAGTCACTACTTCTACTCTTCAGAACAGCAGGAATAATTTTTTCAATGGGAATATGCTCGTACTTTATTATCTCGGCATAATCCTGTGCAATTTTTTCGGAAATACTTTTTAATGTAGCATCCTCAGTAAAGTTTATTCTAAACGGAACAACATTAACATAATTCCCAATCGCTTCAAAATCCTGTTCGTAGGTTCTATTTGCTACTGGTACCCCCATGCAAATATCCCGTTGACCACTCATTCTGGCAAGGACATAAGCTGCCATTGCTAGATGAATGGAGAATTCTGTAATTGATGTATTCTGACAAAAAGAAAGTATCTTTTGCTCTAGTTCTTTTGGCAGCGAAAACTTTATATGATTACCATTTATTGTTTGGGTACTCCCCTTCATCATACTTGTTGAGAATCTTGATTGATTTGGAATCTGTTCTAGATACTCCTTCCAAAATTTAAGACCCTCACTAAAATCCATTGAGTTTTGATGATGTGCAAATTGGAAGAATGCAGCATTCATTTCCGTATTTTCCACTAGATCGGTTCCAATAAGTTCATGCAACTCATCTACAAATAACTGAGATGACCAACCATCAACTATTAGATGATGGAAAGTTAATAATAAATATTCCGCCTTGTCGGTACTAAATAATGAGGCACGAAATCCTCCCTTATTTAATTCAAACTTCCTTTCTGCTTCAGTTTGAATTTCTTCTCTTAAACCCGTTTCCTCAACTGAACGTTCACTTATTTCGGAATTCAGCGTACTGTCATATTTCTGTATATATTCACCATTGTTAGTTAATATAATTCGTGATGATAAAATCGGATGTCTTCTTCGTAAATAGGAAATTGCTTTTTTTATTTTTGTAGTTTTACCTTTTTCAAAGTTTAACAGAAACGCTATATGATATTGAGATGCTCCTTTTTCTTGTTCAAAGAATAGTATTCCCTGTTGTCCCAACGATAATGGAGCTTCAAGATTAGCATCAAATTTTTGGTTTATCTTTTCCAATTTCTTAGGTTCTACAGTATTCTTGCCATTCTTTGAAATATTCTTTTTCAGATAGTCTGCTTGTTTTCGAATTGTTGGATACAAGAAGACAAATCCATGTGTTAATGAAAGTTGAAACTCAGCGGAAAGAAGGTTTGCGAGTCGAATTGCCAGTAAAGAATGCCCTCCTGCTGAGGCAAATGCAGTTGTAGCAGAATGAACTTTTTCTCCTAAGACATCTTCCCAAATATTCGCAATGACTTGCTCCCATTTATCATGAATTCCGCCAAAATCATTATTACTTCTAAAAGGTACTAAAGATAATTGGCGTCGATTCATTTTCCCATTCTCTAAATAAGGGAAACGATCCATCTGGACAAAAAAATTAGGAATCATATAGGAAGGCAAACGTTTTTCAATATAGCTTCTCAACCCAATCTCATCCCAAGACTCAGTATCACAACGTATATAAGCTACAAGCCATTGTTCTTCGACTTCTTCACGAACCTCTACAACTATGTCTTTAACGAAAGATACTTCTCGTATGGTTTCTTCAATTTCACCAAGTTCAATACGAAGTCCTCTTAACTTTATTTGTAAATCTTTACGACCTCGAAATTCGTAATGACCATCTTCTCTAATATGAACAAGATCTCCAGAGAGGTAAGACAATTGACCTGTAGAAGGACATATAACAAACTTTTCTTTTGTAGCATCGGGAAGACCAAAATAACCCAAGGCTAGACCCTCACCGGAAATCAGTAGTTCCCCTTCGCATCCAGTACCTAATAAATTCAACTCTTCATCCACAACATGTACTGAAGCATTATCGATTGGCTGTCCCAAATCGATTTCTCTAAAAAGGTGATTTTCACCTGGCAAACAAACTCTATAAGTAGTATCAATAGCTGCTTCAGTAGGACCATAAAGATTTATAATCGGTATTGGTAAATTCGTTTGGATTTTATTTACTAATGATGTTTGCAATGACTCACCACCGCAAAACAATAGGCGCAAGGATGTGAAATTGGATAATGACTCCTGTTCTGACAGTAATTTAAGTACAGTTGGTACAAACTGTACAACTGTTACTTTATGCCTTTTGATATCAGTTGCAATATCAAATGGGTTGGATGAACCGATAACCATAGTACCACCAGACGATAGTGGTGCAAATATCTCCCAAACAGAAGCATCGAATCCCGATGCAGTTTTTTGTAAAAATATATCATCTTCAGTCCAAGAAAATTCTTTTTGCATCCATTGCATATGATTGACAATGGCACGATGCGGAATAACTACACCTTTTGGTCGTCCTGTAGAGCCCGATGTGAAAATGATATAGGCAGGTGTTTCATTATTAATCAGAACCATTGGAGGATCTTCCGCCCTAATTTTAGAATGCTCTCTTAAATCTATTGAATTCCGATTAAAGGCTAAATCCTTAACGGAACCGTCAGTCATTAATACATTGACTTCTGCTTTTTCAATACAATACCTTAATCTGTCTAATGGATAAGAAGGGTCAAGTGGTACGTAAGCAGCACCCGCTTTTAGCGTTGCAAGCATGGCAGCTATTAATGAAATGGATCTTTCTGCTGCAATGGCGACCCGGTCTCCTTCGTTAATACCCTTTTTTACAAGCAAATGGGCGAGAGCATTTGCCCAAGTATCCAATTCCTTATATGTTATAACCATATCTTTATCTTTTATTGCAATGTTATTGGGATATATAGTTACCATAAGTTCAAAAGCATTTTGAAGAAACCTATTATTCATAATAATTTAGCGTATTGGCAAATCAATAACGCTGTCCTCCTTTGTGCAACTTAGTATGTATTATTAAATTCAAAACTATTAGAGGAAACAAACCTGTCGGGAGTGAACTCCCGACAGATTTATTATTTATCCGTTTACAATGCAATCTGTACCATCTACATAATGCTCTTTATGTTCTTCTAAACTCCACAAATTAACGGTTTTCATTATCCAACGAGTTCTTTGCTTTTCCACATCCGTGATTTCTTCAACATCCTTACCATGAATAGAATGATTGTTTGACAAGGAAATGAATTCACCCGCCTTTAGTAGGTGCGGAGCCTTTAATTCATGTAGTAAAACTTTTATTTTATCTACAACTCCCTGGGCTTCTTCCGTAAGACCCACTGTCCGATTTTCAAAATATGCAATATCAAATTCTTCTTCATTCAATAGGATGGCGTGATTTTTTGCACGCCCTAATTCAGTACGATTACCATATGTCGATAAATCATCAAAAGGTGTATAGAAGAGTTCTTGACGCATCAAATTTAAATCAGAAGGATCAAGTTTCTGAATTAAATCAATATTTTTGACGAATGTTGTAAAGATTTGATTTCCTTCATAGGCCCTCATTGATAACATATTCACAAAATCAGGCCGAACGAAATGATTTGCTAAATCTTTATGGAATCCTAAAGCCACCAGTGCTTTTTGTGATTGTGTTTCTGATAAAGATTTCATGGGATAGATATCTTGAAAGACATCGCCATCATTTACATTTATATATCCAATAGCTGGCATTTCCATGACTTGAGCATAGAATTGAAGAAAACCTTCCCCAACATATGTTTTTTTAAGCTCCCTTTTTGATTGAACTGGTGATTCATGGTCAAAAATAGGAACATCTTTATCTATAGGGCAGTTTTGAAGGTATAAGTAAGGTTCTTCCTTCCAAATCCTATTACCGGCAGCTTTTATTTTTTCCACAATATCTTTTATTTCAACATCGTTTTCGACAATGTTTTCGATTTCTGAACGAAAGGAAGTGTAATCTTCATAAGGATTACATTTTAACTCCAAAAATTTATTTGTAAGAAGTTGATTCTCTGCATCTGTAAACACATAATCAACTTTTAATTTATTCTTGGTACTTGCATTAGTATCTACACCCATTAACTTAGCTCCAATTCTATTGATTTTATTTTTACGCAGTAAATCACTAAAGTCTAGATGTGAAAAAATCTAGCAATCTTCTGAATAATAGGGCCCTATTAATATGTAAATACGTAATATGATTGCTGGTGCTACCAAATTTTAACACGATAGTTTTCAGAATTCAACGAATGTTAAAAAAATACAACTTCTTGCTCATTACCACTCACATTAGAGCTTTCATTCTTAAAATGGCAATGTCATGATTCGTCATTTTAAGAACACCGGGCATGGCAGTGTTACATGAGATCAAAAGGAGGATTTTGGTGTTTTATAACCTGATTTATGGTGATGGACTGCCTGGTTGATAACAGTTGAGAAATACAAGAAAATGCCTGAGCTTATATATCATTAAGTCAGGGCATCTAAATCAACCGGGCATCGAATTTTTCTTCATTTTTTGAATATATGTAAGTAATGAAGAGTAAGTAGCATTCCTCTATTGACCTGATCGAGTAATGATCCTAAAACCCTGAGATCAGAAAAGCAACGTTGCGACTTTCTACCTAATTTAATCACCGTAAATGGAACAGGAACTTTTGGACTGTAATTTTGCGTGGATAAAAGTAATCACCTATGTCATATTCCGTACTTAGGGTTAAAGAATGATGCCCCTTACCAAAATAGCAAGTGTTTATTGAGCCACGTAAAATAGCCCTCCTTCATATACATGGCATCAGTTGGCCATGGTGAACGATCCTGTTTCAACAAAATCGTACATCCAGAAAAACAATGGCAGGTAATCTAACAAAGAGGAAGATTTTGTATAAATTCATTAGTATAATTGATGAAATTACAATAAGAAAGGAAAGATCACTCATGCATGCTTTAAAAAAGAATGCCACATGTATCCTTGAAATCAGTTATCTGTATATACTGTTCTTTTTTTCAGAGCTACAAACTACTACTGAAAGCTTCTTAAAAATAAAGTAAGAATTATGTAATTAAAACCTCTTGAATGAACTATGCTAAAAGATCCTACGAACATTCCCTTACGAGTATTTTATCTTCATTATTAGCACTTTCAACCGTCATAACAGCCAATTTGTACGCCTTGTCTGTGCAAGATCCCTCAAAGGCGAAATGGCAATTCCCCTTACGGTTCCAGATTGATAAACTGGATGCCCGACAAGCGTTTTAAGACATTAACTCAGTCCTCTGTAACTCCATAGGGCTGAGCTTTTTTCAACAGGTAATGATTATTCTACCTGCCCTCCCTACTGAGCTACCTTACTAGCCGTGAATGAAAAATATTAAAAAGTTGTTCCTTTCAAGTGAGAAACATAAGTTCTCCAAAAAAGGACAAACTGTATTTGAAAAAAGAAAGGAGATGTGAGACATGACAAAAAAATTCAATAAAGGCAGCCGTAACCAAAATTCGCCGGAATTACACGGACAAACCCCTGTTAGTGGGGACAACAGCAAAGGAAATAAAAGAAATAAAGATCAGAGCTCTAAATCAGAGTAACTAATGAAACAAACCGGTCATATTCAGACCGGTTTGTTTCAAATGCAGGCACTATTCATTGTTAAAAAGAACAATTCTCAAAAGATCCCCTTCTAGTGATCATTGAATTATCCTGTATACACTGGACCAACTTTGATTCCAAAAAGCCCAATTCATTAAAAGCGTTCCAAACTGTAAATGGAGTGCTGCAAAACTGACCCTAGGAAAGTTTTAATTGGAAGGAATTCGTTTTACATATTTAAACCGGATGTGAATGTGAAAAATCATGTTGAGTTTGCTATTTGATTCTTTTTGCATTAGATCTTCCGCTCTAGTGTTGATGTCTCCAAATCATCAGTATCTTGATGAGTATAAGTAAAGTTTTTTGTCATCAAACTGACCACCATTAAAACAACAATGTTAACAAATAGGGCGATAATACCCACATTCAGGTCTTTTATTGCTTGAGGAAGATAAGGAAACAGTTGACCAATTTTTATATTCCCCAGTTCCATGATGGAAACTAGCACTCCTCCTGTTATAATCCCGGCAAATGCTCCATGTTTGGTTACAAAATTATTTCTCATCAAACTGGCGAAAAAGGCAGGAGCTAGTTGTGTGATGAAATTATAGGCGATTAACGCGAGACTAAAGAGGGTATTTCCACCCTGAAAGGTCAAGTATATTCCTAAAAGAGAAATAAGCGGAACCATGTATTTTACCAGTTTTGCAATCTGTTTTTCCGTTGCTGATGGAGTGAATACGCTATATACATTTTTCGAAAGCAACGTTGATATAGACATCAACAGCATGGAACATGGAACTAGAGCGGCTAACACGCCTGTACCACCGATTAAGCCCACAAACCATGGATTAAAATCCTGTTTAGAAAGCTGCAGCAAGATCAGATCGGCATCGCTTCCTTTTAATCCTGGTGTCTGTAAGATAGCGGCGAATCCAACAAAAAAGGCAAACAATAAAATCAATTGGTACAATGGCATTAGGATTGCATTTTTTCTTAAGGCTTTCTCGCTAGAGGCAGCATAAATAGGAGAAAACCCGTGCGGCCACATATAAAATCCAATAGAGCTTAATATAACGGTCGATATATACCACGATAAGCTCATTCCTTGATCTGGGAGTATGGTAAAGTTCGGCTTTGCCTGTTCAATGGCCTCATACATAGGCTGAAGTCCGCCATAATAATGCATGGGGAAATAAACCCCTAGAAATACGATAATGCCCAGAATGAGAATATCCTTCAAAATAGCTGTCCTGGCTGAGCCATGAATACCGGAAACCATTACAAAAATGGTAACACCTATTGCTCCAACCCAAATGGCAGCTGTAGAAGAGATTGCCCCATATGATGTTGCAAACACGATATATCCTAATCCCTTCAATTGCAGGACCAAGTAGCAAGTACAAGCTATAACACCTATAACCGCAACAAGTACACCAAGATAGGGACTTTGATATTTTTTTACAAAAAAATCAGATTGGGAAACTAATTGATGCTTCTTTGCATACCTCCAGATTGCCGGAAATGTCCAATAGGAGATGACTGTAGCCAGACAGCCATATGTGACAATACTAAAGATGGAACCACCTTCCCCATAAGCTGAGCCACTTGCACCTAAAAAGGTAAAGGTAGTATACATTTCACCTGCGGATAAAAGGAAAATCAAAAGGGCTCCCATTCCGCGGCCTCCAACCGACCATTGTTCCAAATTCATTTCTTTCCCTTTTTTAGCCTGGATACCGATCAAAACGGAAATGACGAAAAAAAACAGGATGAAAAGAACGGCAATGTTCATCTTGAATCTCCCTTCTGATTAGCAGGATCGAGTAGATAAATAACCCACATTATACCTGTAGTTAGCACAGACCAGAGTACAATCCAAAAATGAAAAAATGGCATACCCAGAACATAGGGAGTCACTTTATTTGTAAACAAGGCGCCTACGATAAAACCAAGAAACGGGATAATTCCGAGCCAATATATTTTTTTCAAACTCTTAACCCCCTAGTAAGTTAGATTTAACATTTTTAAAGTCCCATGAACAAATAACTTCACCCCAATTTGTAGAGCCTGTTCATCGACTGTAAATTGGGGATGATGGTGAGGATATATAATCCCTTTTTCTTCATTACGAGCTCCTATTCCAATATAAGATCCCGGAACTACTTTTTGAAAAGCAGAGAAGTCTTCACTTCCCATAATTGGCTTTGAAATTTCTCGACTTTTTTCACCAAATATTTCACAGACTGTTTCGTCCATCAATCGGGTAACTTCTTCATCATTAATGGTAGGAGCATAACCAAACTGATAATCGAATTCATAAGTAGCTCCATGCGCTTCAGTAATCCCTTTTACTATCCGTTCGATAAAATTCGGGATTTCTTCCCGCAGTTCCGGATTGAAGCTGCGAACTGATCCACCAATGCTTACCTTACTTGGAATAACATTAATCGCACTTCCCGCATGGAACTGAGTCACTGAAATCACCAGGGCTTCCTGGGCATCTCGATACCTCGAAACAATGTGCTGGAGATTTGATACAACCTGAGTTCCAATTGCTATGGGATCGACGGTAAGTTCAGGCTGTGAGGCGTGCCCCCCTTTACCCACCACAGTAATGTTAAAAGTATCAGCTCCAGCCATCACTGGACCGTAACCCAAACTAATTTTCCCTAAAGGAAGAGTCGACAAGAGATGGGATCCAATGATCATATCCACCCCAGCCAGCACACCGGCTCTCACCATTTCTTGAGCTCCACCGGGCGGCAGTTCCTCAGCATGTTGAAATAAAAAGCGTACCTCCCCTTTAATTTGATCCTTTAACTGTGTAAGAATTTTTGCTGTTCCGAGCAGCATCGCCGTATGCCCATCATGTCCGCAAGCATGCATGACTCCTGAATTCTGTGACACAAAGTCAAAATCGTTTTCTTCTTCAATTGGAAGCGCATCCATATCTGCCCGAAGTGCAATGACCTTCCCAGGCTGCTGACCGATCAAACGAGCCATTATACTCGTTTTTGTCGGACGTGAAATTTCCAATTCACCAAAAGTTTGCAGCTTTTCATAAACAAATTGTGCTGTTTTTTCCTCCTGAAAAGACAGCTCCGGATACTTATGTAAATATCTTCTCCAAGCAATCACTTCATCTTTAACAGCCTCGATCAAATCATGAATCATTATGGTTTGAGACATACGCTACAACCCCTTTTCGTTTGATTTTAAACAGCAACCCTTAATTTAGGTTAGTTTAAGGAAAAAATTCCTTAAATAGAGTATAATCTCATACAGTCTTCATTACAATATTTTTTGAAAATTCAAAACCGTTTTTCCCACACTAAAAAAGCACCCAAATTATGGGTGCCTGTAATTCATAATAATTGATAAATCTTACTCGGCCTTCCTCGGGTGGCATTAGCCTCTTCACCAACGCATCGTGCCAAATCAACTTCGCACATATCCGCAACAATTCGCCGCACATTTCGCTCTGTCATCTCTAGATGTGTCGCTAAGTCCTTTGTAGTAAAATCACTCCAGCCCATTCTTTGAACAAGCGCCGATATCTTCTTATACGTTTTAACACTGATATTTCCGTTTTTCAACTTTTCTATAAGGGGTTTATTATGGGTACGAGTATCATATTGCAGTTCTTTCTTTTTGCCTGGTGATTCGATTATTTTGCCATCATCTTGAATAATCACAATTTCTCGCTTTTTCATCTCTTTTGAATGTTGAATAGCACGAAAAGCATTGATTTCCGCCGAATAGGCAGTCTCGCCGAAGCCAATTCCAACTGCAACGGTTGTATCTGCTTCAAAAGCCAATTTTTCAATCGTTTCTTCGAGCGTAATGATTTCTCGTTCAATTGCGCCGCGAGAACTAAAAATCATGTACCTTCCATTCCCTTTCTCTGAAAAGGAACCATTTATTTTTTCACCAAGTTGAATCAACATTTCTTTTAGCCGAAGCTCCAAGTACTGTAAATGATATGGAGTTTTCATTTCCTCTGCCACTTTATTAAAATATTCGACTTCAATGATTTCGACTCCGATTTGTGTATCCTTAAAGTAGGATGCCTTTACTTTTTCAGAAAGAATTCGAAGAGTTTGCCTCACTTCCATCTTACTCATCGACATACGGTAGGCTGGAATGCCCAATTCCCTTAAAGCTTCACACACGGAAGGAAAACAAGAAAAAGCGCCTTCTGTCTTTCCCGTATTCCATAAATCCAAGTGAAAATGTACCAATTCATCCGTATCAACATCTGTCTCAAACACTTTCGTATAAATCTTTTGGGTTTTTATATTCAACTGTGACAAAGCTTCTTCGCTAATATTATTTGAGGACATAGTATCGATACTTAGATTCTCAATGATTTTCCCTTGTTCATAGATCATCTCTAAAAAGGATTTATAAAAACCAGATTCCGTAGCTGGGACATGGACCATTATTTTATCTGTACATAGTGTTTTTTCCGCAATTTCATAGGGAAGTGGACCAGAAAAAAGCCATGCATGTACATGTGAATCATGTTCCTTTACAATATTCTCTACCTCTTCGGTCCTTACATAGGGCAAAGAGATGAATTCCAACTCATGTTTATATTCTTCTGCCGCGGCTAAAATTTGTTCTATAGAAGTTTTTAAACCGACAAGTCCGATTTTATACATCCAGTAATCGACTTCCTTTACCATCTGTAATAGATTCATTGTTATTTGTAGAATATCCTGGTTTAATCCAAGTCATGATATGTAATCCTAATTCTTCTGCTGTCTAACTATTGTTTCAATTTGTATGAGCCCTTGTTTTTATTTTTTTTGTTACCTCTTGATCATATCAGCAGCAAAAAGAAAAATGTGGTAGCCAATGTTTAATATATAGTTGTATTTTATACCCACTCCAAATCATTTCTCTTATGTCTCATTTTATCATGCAACATGAAGGAAAAATACGTTGTATACGTTATTCAAGTGATTCATAACTACTTTTCCATCTCATTCGATTTTCAGCACATATATAATTTGGGGTACCTATTTAGATAAAAAACCACGTAACATTACAAGGATTACGTGGTTTGCAAACTATGATATATTAAATTTTCACTGATAGTTCTTCTTGATAGATAATTTCACCATCAATAATAGTTGTTTCTACTTTTAAATCTTTAATTTGGTTTGGGTTGACACTTAAAATGCTGTCATTTAATATAACTAAATCCGCCAACTTTCCGACCTCTATGCTTCCTTTTATCTCTTCTTCAAAACTCGCATAAGCGCCATTCCAGGTGTATAGTTTAATAGCTTCCATTACGTTTATGGATTGATTAGCACCAAACTCCATTCCAGACTGGCTTTTTCTATTGACAGCAACATGAATTCCTAATAAAGGATTATAGTCAGTAACTGGCGCATCTGATCCACCTGCTGCCATGATGCCACGATCAATATAATCACGAACAGCATACATGTGATTAACACGATCACCATAGTGTTGGACATATATCTCTCCGAATTCATAAGGAAAAGGAGGATTTGGAATAGGAACCATCTCGAGTTTTTTCATTCTCTCTTGTAAATCCGGTGAAGAAATTCCCGCGTGCTCAATCCGATGACGATGGTTTTTTCTTGGTGATTCCTCCAATGCCTTTTCCACACAATTTAAATACATTTCAATGGCTTTATCACCTTGTGCATGTACAGTGATTTGATAGCCTTTTTTATGTGCTTCACCTAAAACCTGATAGATTTCTTCCTCACTATAATAAAGAATGCCATAATTGTTAGAGTCACTGGAGTACGACTCACGAGTTGCAATTGTAGGCCCGGTGCTACTTCCATCTGTAAACAATTTCACCGGGCCAACTTTGAATCTCTCATCTCCGGTACCAGTTACCACACCAGCTTCGACCATTTTATTAACAAATTCATGGGAGTTATTTACCTGGCATATCATTGCATATATTCGGACACGAATATCCTTACTCTTCACAGCTTGTTGCAGTAAACGGTAACTCTCAGGACCATTTCCACCTGCCTCATGTATACTTGTTATGCCCGCTGCAACGAAATGATCTGATGCAATTTTCACAGCCTTCATCAGTTCGCTTTCTGTATAACTTGCAACCTCGTTCATACCCATATTTGCTGCTTCAATTAACTTTCCTGTAAGCCTTCCTGCCTGATTCTTTTCAATGACTCCCCCATTAGGATCCGGTGTGCTCTCGTTAATTTGCGCAATTTCTAAAGCTTTGCTGTTCACCACGCTTATATGGCTGCAAGTACGGGATACAATAATGGGGTGATCAACTGAAATTTCATCCAGCTCAGCGATTGTTGGATAACGCTTTTCCTTCACTGCGGTTTCATTAAAGCCCCAAGCACGTATCCATTCACCTTTAGGAGTTACTAAGGCTTTCTTTTTCATGTCATCTAACAAAGCCTCGATAGAATCGATATGTTCAGCTTTACAACTTACCGCCAACTGATTCGCCCCATAAAAAATGAGGTGAATATGAGAATCAATGAATCCAGGAAGAAGCGTTTTTCCCTTCAAGTCAATTACATCCGTTTTTTCTCCTATAAAACTCTTAACCTCCTGATTTGAACCAACAACTGCGATACGATTATCGTTTATTGCTACAGCTTCGACTACTGTATTCTTTTGGTCTACTGTAATAACCTCTCCATTTATCAATACAACATCAGCTTCCATACACTCATTCCTTTCGAAATTACACTTTTAGAGTGATTAATTCAGTATTTAGCATTCATCTGCTTAAAATTTACCCACTTCCCATTTCACTTTATTTCAGATTGATCTCATGGTTCATTTTATAATTCTTTTTCAAAAATACTGGACAATCCCACTCACAGACAAGGTCCTTAGCCAAGGAAACGACCCAGTCCTTTGTAATATGATACTTTTCTCCATCAACAGAAATAAACACTTCACCGTCTGTCACATAGAAAACTTCCTGTTCTTCTAGATGCCACGTTCCTTTATTCGGTGTGCCCACCCATGGTTCCCACGAGTCAACTCCTAGTCGTTGTGCGTCTTCTGCTGTAATTTTTTTCGCAAAAAACATGATGATCCTCTCTCTTTCTTATAGAATAGGTTTTATAAACTTACTGTCTTAACATTTGTATCTTTTAAACGTTTGAACTCTTTTCTCATAAAGTATATGGCAATGAGAAGGCCTGGAATTTCTGCGGCAGGACCTGCATACCATATACCTTCTACACCCCAGAATTTCGGGAAAATAAATAGAAACGGGAACATGAACAATAGCATTTTGCTAACACTAATAAACGTTGCGGACCAGTTTCTCTCTTGTGCTTCGAAATAACCGGAGATAAGCAAGCTGACAGCATTAAGCGTAAACAAAGAATTGAATACAACTGTCGTCCAAATGCCCAGTTTCTGTAATTCAGGATTACCAACCGAAAAAAATGACACAATTGGATCTGCAAAAATGATTAGGATGGATGTCACAATCACAAAGAAGGCAACCGTAAAAATGAGTCCCATCTTAATTGCTTTTTTAACACGATCAAGGTTGCCCGCACCGTAGTTATAACTAATGATCGGTTGAAGCCCTGTCATCCCACCGAGCGCTGCTAAGGCGAGCATATTTGTAATGTAACCGTTTTGAATCGTGAAAGCGGCGACGTGCAGCCCACCACCGTACCTTTGCAGCATGTTGTTGAAGAAAATAATGGCAATGAACATCATGAACAGACTCGAGAATGATGCAAAGCCCGTCCAAGCCACTTCACCGATCGTCTTGAGATTAATCATCATATCTTTCATTTTTGGCTTAAGTTTTGTTTTACCAAACCAGAAATAAAAGATCAGGAAAACAGGGATCGATTGCGAAATCGTATTGGCCCATGAGGAACCCATCATCCCCATGTCATACTTCGTTACCATAATCCATTCTGTAATCCCACCAACAACTGCTGCGACTAACCAACTGTTCATTGATAATACAGGTTTTTCATCGATATTGGTTAAAACACTTAATACAACGGCCAATATCGTTAATGGCAATGAAATCCATAGCAGCCGGCTATATTGCACCGCATATGGAAGCGCTTCATCACTTGCTCCGAATAAGGTCATGATTTGATTTTCAAAGACCACTCCAATTACAGCTAGCAAAGTGGAGAAGAAAAGAGTAAACCATAAGGTTTGTCCCATAATACCTCTAGCTTCTTCGATTTTCCCTTTTCCAAGGCGAAGTGAAATGACCGCTCCGGCTCCCACACCCAAAAGTACGCCAAGCATACGGGTAATAACCATGACCGTAAATCCAATTCCAATCCCTTCGACTTCCAGCTCCTGAAAGCCACTGACGAAATAGCCATCGACAACCGCTGCAACTCCTAGAATTGCGTTAGCCATAATTCCTGCCAAAGCAAATCGTAAATATAGTAACGGAATACTTTTGGTTCCCAGCACTGAATCATGCGCTGGCTTATTCATTACTTCTATTTGCTCTTTCTTCGATGACGGACGGTTGTCTGCTATTTCCATGAGCATGTCCCCCTATAAATAATTGATGTAGTAAGTTAAGCTCAATTAATTCGCATACCAACCTACAGGCTTGGAATTCTGGTGGATATTGATTTGCTTCGTTTCCATAAAGTGCTCCAGCCCAACAGTACCTAACGCTCTGCCGATTCCACTTTGCTTATATCCTCCCCAAGGACCTTCAACATAAGCGAGATGATAACTATTAATCCAAGTAATTCCCGCACGCAATTTACTAATGACACGTTTTGCTCGATCCATATCTTCAGTAAATACAGCACCAGCTAATCCATAAATGGAATCATTCGCTTTTTGAATGGCATCTTCCTCATCTTTAAATTTCTGTACAACAAGGACCGGACCAAAAATCTCTTCCTTAACAATACGCATATTCGCATTTACATCAGCAAAGATCGTTGGGGCAATAAAAAATCCTCGATCAAGCCCATTTTCTGTTAAGCGCTTACCACCACAAACTAATTTTGCACCTTCTTCGATTCCGCTCTTAATGTAATGTAAAACTTCATTCATATGCGGCTCGTTTGTGAGGGCTCCCATTTCAATGTTTTCGCTTTCCCCGTTGCCAACTACAATTTTGCTTGCGCGCTCGGCTAATCTTTCAACAAACTTATCGTAAATCGTCTCATGTACAAGCAAACGAGATGCAGCTGAACAAACTTGCCCAGCATTGTGGAAAATACCAAACATCGCATTCTCGACTGCAGTTTCAAAATCCACATCGTCGAACACAATAAGTGGAGATTTACCACCGAGTTCAAGTGTGATTTTTTTCATATTGCCCGCAGCTGCGCGCATAATGCTTCGGCCTGTTTTTGTTCCGCCGGTAAAAGCAATCTTATCAACATCATGGCTCTCGGCAAGCTCATTCCCAACTTTTGATCCAGGTCCCAATACCAAGTTTGCCACTCCGGCCGGAAGTCCAATCTCTTCGAAAATTTCAAATAACATGAATGCGCTTACAGGAGTAACCTCAGCAGGCTTAAGAACAATTGTATTCCCTGCGGCGAGTGCAGGAGCAATTTGCCAAACAGCTAACATAAGCGGGAAGTTCCAAGGTACAATAAGTCCACAAACACCAATCGGTTCATGAATGATAAATGTTTCCGAAGAATCGTCACGAGTGTAAGATTTCTTTTTCATGCCTTTGATCAAGTCAGCATAATAACGGAAGCATTGAATCGATACCGGAATATCCACATAGGTGGTCGCACGAATGACCTTACCGTTATTTGCAGTTTCCAAACGTGCAATTTCAGCTGCCTTCTCCTCAAGACGGTCTGCAATCTTATAGAGATAGTCAGCTCTTTCATCAGCTGATAAATTCGACCAGATCCCGCTGTCAAACGCTTTACGAGCCGCCTTGATTGCTATCTTCGCATCGTCTGCTGATCCATCAGCAGACGTTGCGATTACCTCTCCGGTTGCAGGATTGATAATGTTTCGTCTATCACCGGATAACGCTTCTACCCATTTCCCGTCAATGAACATGTTTATTTTCATAAACAACTCTCCTTTAAGCAATAATATCTACCAGTTTGAAACCAATATGTGCTAGATTTACCAGCATGGTTTTCTGATTATAGAATGGGAATGATTTGAGGCGTTCCTTTTCAAATCGATATCCACCTGCACTCCCCGTAACGATCCATTGTGCCAATAACTTGCCAAACAATGTCGAGAGAGAAGCGCCGTGGCCCGTATAACCCGTTGCGAAATATGCGCCTTCTTTGGTTTTGCCGATAACAGGGAACGTATCAATTGTAACCCCGATAAATCCACCCCAATTGAAATCTATCTTGCTTCCTGCTAGTTTTGGCATTATTTTAACCATGGCATCGTAAACACTTTGATAAACGGCATCGCCTAAGTTTGGACGAATATCGCCACCGCCGAATACGATCCGATTATCTGGTGTACGTCGGAAATAGTAAAGGAAATTGCTTGTATCAAACACCATACGATCTTTAGGAATGACGGTATTCACCAGTGATTCAGGAAGCTGTTCAGTAGCAATGATACGTGCCGAAATTGGCAGTACGCCTTTGTTCAGTTCATTCATGATTTTTCCGGAGTAACCATCTGTAGCGACAATAATGTCTTTCGCAGTTACAGCACCTTTTTCTGTTACAACTTTCACCCTGTTTTGACCGTACTCAATAGATAGTGCTTTCGAATGCTCAAAGATTTTTGCACCGATCGATTTAGCTGCCTCTCCCAAACCAATTGCATAATTAAGTGGCTGGAACGAGTAACTCGAGTTGTCGACTAAGCATCCATAATAAAGCGGGGAATCGATCTCTTGATGCAACTGACTTCGATCAAGCACGCTTGAATCGTAACCGAAATTTTCGTTTAAGAATTCGCTTTCATGTTTCAATTCTTCAAAATGCTTGGCTTTGTAAGCCGCCACAATGTGACCTGTCTTTCTAAAGTCACAGTTGATTTGATGCTCGTCAATGATTTTTTTAACCAGTTCAACGCTAAAAAGGGAGAGATCGTTAAGCTGTCTTGCCTCGTCGGCACCATACTTTTTGGCAAGCTCCTTCATCGTTGGCTTATAGCCTGGCAATACCATCCCGCCGTTACGGCCGCTGGCACCATATCCGATCGTTTCTTGCTCAAGGACAATGACACTCTTCCCTAATTTTTGCAAATGATACGCAGAAGAAAGACCTGTGAAACCTGCTCCAATAATGACAACATCCGCCTCTTCATTTCCTTCAAGAAACTTTCGTTTTTCATAGCTGTTTGCAGTCGCTGTCCACAGTGATAGAGTATCCATTCGATCCATCTTATCCATGCTTGTTATTCTCCTTATGTGACATGTATGCTATAATACAGTCAAATTTTATTCACAATATTCACACTTATTGAGTCCATCATATGACTTGGTGTTTCCTCCAAGTCAATAGCTATTTGAGAGTTTTTTGAATTCATTTTCGTAAAAAAGTGGAGTAACTCCACTTTTTTTCATTGGGGGGCATCTATGAAAATTGGTACATTTGCAAAGCTTTTTCATGTTACCACCGATACCGTTCGTTATTACATTGAACTGGGATTATTAATACCAGACAAAAAAAACACCCAGTATCAAATGAACCAATTGTGTCTCGACGACATGGCTTTTATTGCTGAGCTGAAAAAATTTCACTTTCCACTTCTAGAAATCCAACAAATTTTATCGTATCGGCGAGTCACAAACTTCTCTGATCATGATGATATCAACTACTACAACAACTTACTCATTGATAAAAAGAATCATCTGATTAAGAAAAAAGAAGACATATCAAAAACTATCAAATTGATTGAAAAAGCGGTTCAAACCAGCTCACCTTCATCCAAAGAGGAGAATTTTACAGGGGTCCCACTTTCCTTTGTAAATCTGCTCTATTGTCCGATGTGCCACATTCCACTTGAAATGAAAGATGTAACGATTAAAAAAGTTTACATTCAAACGGGGAGTTTAACTTGTACATGTGGATACGAGGCTGCTATCGAGGAAGGTATCATCATTACCGCGAACTTGTACGAGACGTCTCCTTATCCATCTTACTTTTACGATAAAGAAACGATTAAAGAGATCAATCCCAAAATGATTAACTTATTTGAAAAAAGTAATTTTTGGTTTCAAAAAGTTCTGCAAAATGTAGATTTGAAAAACAAATTAATCGTGGAAACAAACGTTGACGCTTTTGTGTCACTACCCAAATATATCGATGTTCTTGAAACGAGCGCATCCTATGTATTCAGTGGCTATTCGCTTGCGATGCTCAAGAAGGTTAGAAAAAGAATGGAGCGTATGGATCCAAAGCCAAATGTCCTTTATATTTTGAATTCCGATTTAAATTTGCCATTGAAGCCGCTTAGCATCGATGTTTTTGTGGATAGTTTTACAGCAAATGATTTTTCACTGCTCAATCCGCAGTTCCCAATTCATGTTCTAAAAAACTATTTCCATAGCAGTTCAACAATTGTCGGCGGGTATTCATATTATGATAGCTCGGGTAAATCCTTGAAAAATATTTCAGCATTATATCCAAATTCCCACGAGCATATTTTATATCCAAAATACTTAGAAGAAAATTTATCAGGCAACGGATTTCAAATCACGCAAAGTGAAAATATCGGTTACTGCACAGACCCAGGACCTTTTTTTGATTATCATGTAATAGACGAAAAATTCCACATGTTAATGTATTTGGCTAGTATGAAAAAATAGCATACAAAGAGGCTGGCCGAAAAGCTGCTAGTCTACGGATGAGACAGCTTCATTGTAGCCAATAAAGTTCTGGTGCGAAAACTTCAAGATAATTGCAATCAATCTCTGAATTTTGGTAATACCGATACTATTACTCTAATAAGGGTTCGTCAGAATGGTAAAGCGAAATTTATTCTAGTGGAAACATTATATTTTTTTGCAAACAGTAAGATGCTTTCGTGATTAGGTAGAAATGATGAAAGAATGGGGTTTATCCGTTGCTCATACAACGATTAGCGTTGGGCTCATCAGTATGGTCTTGAATTAGACAAACGAATCCGTTGTCATCTCAAGCAAACCAACGACTCTTGAGAAAAACATCAATCAAAGTGTACCGGTACAATCCGAATGGAAATACCATCGATTTTCACCTAAGCAAAACAAGAAAACACAAGGCTGCAAAGCAATTCTTTGCAGTCTTTTCATATTTTCTGAGCCTCTAGTCGTGACAGTCGATAAATATCCAGCTTATCCAATTGTAGTTGAAGAATTGAGAAAAAAAAGATGCCATTAGGCATCCAAATAAGGCAAGTGAAATATCTCATGAAAAAGCAGGTTCGTTCAATGTAAGGATTCAAATCCTTTCGCACAGCTACATCCATTATTTCCGGATCCTAAGTATTTGTACCGGAACCTATATGATTATTTGAACAAAATTGGATATACCTTTCCTCTGGTTGCACCGACGCTGGTATTACCAGGGTACCACCAGCAAAAAGGAAAAACACGCTAAGACAATTTTAATGGAAATAAGCTTTTTCTCCTATGCTAAAGGGAAATCAGCTTTTTTTGAACTCTTGATTACCATAACTCATGACAGAAAGAGCAGCTGTACCTAAGGATATCAAGACAAGCACACCACCAACTGTAGGGTTGAACTCGACAGAGGTTTGCTCAATGACAATTCCACCAATAAATGAACCAAAAGCAATACCCACATGGACTGCCGAATTATTTAAGGTTTGCTGGATATCCGAGGTTTCCGGTGACAGCTCAATCAGATAGCTTTGCATCGCTGGTGTGATCGCCCAGCTTAGCATACTCCATACTACCATCAAGATTAGGAAAACCGGTAAAGAGAAAGTTGTATAAGGGATTGAAAACATAGAAACCGCAAAAAAGATAATGACAGAGGTTATAGTACGCTTTGAGCCGAAACGGTCAGCTAGAAAGCCTCCAATTCCCCCGCCAACTACAGCTGCAATTCCAAAAATTAAATAGACTATACTAACCCATGTTCCATCAAGGCCTAGTTTCATTTTTAAAAATGGAGTTAGGTATCCATATAGTGTTAAATGACCCGTCAACATGAAAAAGGAAGTTGCCTGGGCAAATAAAATTTTTCGATTTTTCAATGTACGTAATTGTCTTCCAATTGGAATAGAGGGCTTTGGTGCCATCCTTTCCAGAAAGAAAAACACCCCCGCCATCGAAACTAAGGTTAGGATGGAGATCATGATAAAGGGGGCCCGCCAGCCAAAAGCATTTCCAAGCATCAATCCAATTGGTACCCCCAGTACAAGGGAGGCACTGACTCCCATAAAAACAATTCCGATCGCCCTTGCACGGTATTGTTCAGTTACAATATTTGGAACCATCGTTAAACATAAAGCAATAAGCAATGAACCACTAGAAGCTGCAATGATACGGCCAACAAGTAAAATACTATAATTGTGACTTAAAATCGTAATGACATTTCCTAATAAAAAAATAAACAAAGTAATTAAAGTTAGCCGTTTGCGTTCCACTCTTTGTGTTACTGTTAACAATATGGGCGCTGCCAACGCGAATGCAAGGGAAAAAACAGTCATAAGGAAACCCGCTTGCCCAAGACTCACATCTAAATCATTCGCGACAATATCTAGTAAACCGCCAATGATTAATTCAACCATCCCGACAACAAACGAGACAATCGCCAATAAATACACGCGTTTATCCAAATTTAACTCCTCTCTAAAAAGCAAGATAAATACCCGATAAATTCACTTCCATACTACTTCTAATTTTTCTCTAAAGAGTTGGCTTTCTTTAACATATAAATTTTACGAGGTCTTCCCCGAGGTGATTGAAGTTCTTCTCCTTTATACTCCACTAAACCGATTTCACTCAAACCACTCATGATTCTCTGGGCATTTCGAACGGTCATGGATAAATGGGAAGCTAAATCCGAGGAAGTGAAGCCATCCCAGCCCATACGATCGATCAATGCTTCTATCTTTTTATACGTTTTCACACTAATGTTAGCCTGATTCAATTTATCCAGCAGTTCTTTATCATTGGAACGGAAGGTGTATGCCAATTGTTCTTCTTGACCTACGGATTCGATCATTACACCATCTTCCTGGATAACAACAATTCCAGAACTTTCTTTCTTTTTTGAATGACGGATCGCCTTGCGGGCATTGATTTCTGCCGATGCTGCCGTTTCACCAAAACCAATGCCGACTGCAACAGAAACATCCATCTCAAGGGCCAGTTGTTGAACAGTACTTCGCAAGCTGCCAATTTCCCGTTCAATGGCCTTTCGTGAACTAAATATTTGATAGCGTCCGTTTCCATTTTCGATGAGGGATCCATCTAATTTTTCGCAAAATGTAAGCAATGTTTGTTTAATCTTAAGCTCCAAATGCTGGAGATGGTAACGAATATTAACCTCGTCAACAAATTGATCAAACTGATCAATTTCAATGATTTCGACACCAATCTGGCTATCCTTGAAATAAGTACTTTTTGCCTTTTCAATTAAAATTTTGACCGCTTGCCGAATTTCCATTTTGGTCATATTAATTTTGTAGACAGGAACACTTTCCTTCTTCAAGGCCTCATAAACAGATTGTAAAACGGTAAGGACACCATGTACCTCCCCTTCCCTCCACAACTGAAGATGAAATTGGACAATTTCTTGATAATCATATTGTTCATCAAATGTTTTTACATAAATATGTTCAGTGGAAATCCCCAGCTCTTGCAGCGACTCATGAAGAAAAAAGTCTTCCAATCGAATCATATCGATGGACAACTTATCGAAAAAATGTTTTTGATCTGCAGACATTTGTAATAAACATCGATATAAACTAGATCCTACAGGGGGACAATATGTAAAATTAGCCTCTGAATCCAACATTCCTTTTGCTATTCTATAAGGTACCGGTCCAGAGAAAAACCAACCATTTACTGTACTTTGATGTTTTTTTATAATGTCCGTCACCTCACGTGCATCTTCATATGGAAAATCAATAAAATCTATTTCATGTTCAAATTCATTAGTGACATCCCGAATTTTCTTTAAAGATGAAAGTGGACCAACAACCCCAATTTTATACAAGTTTATTTCACCCCTACATCATACTATTCGTTTTATTATATCAAAATAACCAACCCTAACAGGGAATAAAAATGATATCCAAATATACAAGCATGGTAAAGAACCGTTTGACATGAATAAACGGTGCTGCTTAATATGGTTTACTTATCTATCGTAAGTTCAAGAATGGCAGGATTTAATCATTCAATGATTTCGCATTCCATTGTTTACTTTACAACAATTACCAGAAAATAATTTCCTTTTATTCAGAAAATTTTATTGAAATAGATTATTCTTAATTATATAATACATTTAACGAAAATAGCGTTAAGTATTCGTTAAATAAAATCAGTATACTTGGAAGAGATTAATGAAGTTCACAAAGGATGATAGACGCTAATTTGAGTTTAAGGCAGGTTTAGAGAAAAAGTTTATAAAGGGAATGCTACAAAACGCAAAACTACAAATGGAAGAAGGTTTAGGAGGAGAATGTAATGGAACAAAAAGTAATCAAAGATACAACTAATCTTCAAAATCAGAAAACGGGTGGTTTTTTCAATAGAGTAGAGCGAATAGGAAACAAAATCCCCCACCCCTTTATCTTATTTATTTATATGATTGCCTTTTTATTTGTTGTAACCGCTCTCTTATCCGTTTTCCATGTTTCGGCATCGGACCCTATTAGTGGAGAGAAAGTGGAAGTTCAAAACCTTTTAAGCCGTGAAGGCATCCAATGGATTTTGCCGAATATGATTAAAAACTTTTCAGGGTTTTTACCATTGGGATCTATTTTAGCCCTAATGCTGGGAGTGGGACTCGCTGAAAAGGTCGGATTGTTAGAAGTTTTGATTCGAAAAATGTCGTTAAAGGTCTCAGGGAAATACGCAAGTTATTTAGTTGTATTTGTTGCCTTCTTCAGTCATGTTTCTTCTGATGCTGCGCTTGTCATCATGCCTCCCCTTGGAGCTTTGATTTTCCTTGCTGTGGGACGGCACCCTGTTGCAGGCTTGCTCGCTGCCATTGCTGGGGTTGGTTCAGGTTTCACTGCCAACTTATTAATCGTCACAACAGATGTCTTGCTTTCAGGAATCAGTTCGGAAGTAGCGAAAGGCATGAATGCAAATTTGACCGTTAATGTTACGGATAACTGGTTCTTTATGGCGACTTCCGTTCTCGTACTCACGGTAGTTATATCCTTGATTACAGATAAATTTGTTGAGCCGCGTTTAGGAAAGTATGAAGGTGGCGGTAAACATAAAAAATTGGAGCAATTAACGAAGCAACAAAACAAAGCACTCCTGGCTACAGGTATTTCAGCATTGATTTTTATAGCTGTTATGGCCATTCTAGTCGTTCCAGAAGGAGCCCTATTGCGAAATCCAGAAACCGGAGCCATCCTCCCTTCTCCATTCATGTCCGGAATTGTCGCAATCATCTTACTCTTCTTTTTTACAGTTTCCATTACTTATGGAGTTAAGGTGGGAGCAATCAAGAAACAAAATGACATTCCGGAATTATTGGTAGACCCAATTAAAGGCATGGCCGGATTCATTATTATGGTTTTCCCGCTTTCCCAGTTTGTCGCTTGCTTTAACTGGAGTAATATGGGTAAGTTTTTGGCTTTATCCATCACAGATCTGTTGGAACAGCTAAACATAGAAGGTGCACCTGTCCTAATAGGGCTAATGTTCTTATCTGGACTTCTTTCCATGTTCATTGCCAGCGGATCGGCAATATGGTCTATATTGGCACCCGTTTTTGTCCCAATGTTCATGGTATTAGGCTATCATCCTGCCTTCGCCCAAATGTTGTTCAGGGTAGCAGATTCATCTGTACTGCCATTGGCACCTGTATCTCCATTTGTCCCACTATTCTTAAGTTTCTTACAAGAGTATCGAAAAGATGCAAAACTAGGAACTTATTATTCTCTTATTTTGCCTTATCCGATTATCATCTTCATCATTTGGACATTATTGGTTGTGGTTTGGTATTTCCTTGGCCTCCCAATTGGTCCCGGAGTATATCCGAAATTACCGTAATTTGAAAAGTCCCAAGCGCCCCGTATGTCCCTTAAGCGACTTGAGGGGCTGGGCCGCTTGATATAGACACTAAATCGTATGATACGAATTATCATCAAATAAAATTAGGAGTGAAACGAATTGGATATTATTTCTTTAAGACGTGATCTTCATCAACACCCGGAAGTTGGCTTTACGGAATTTCGTACTGCTTCAAAGGTAGTGGAAGCACTAACTTCCCTGAAGTATAACGTGATATTTGGAAAAGACGCTTTAGATGGTGATTCTCGCCGTGGAGTCCCCCCTATCGAAGTATTAGAGGAAACATTTAATAGAGCATTACAAGATGGTGCCAATCCAAAGATCCTCCAAGAAATGGAGGGTGGATATACTGCCGTCATTGGTGTATTAAAAGGAAAAATGGCTGGCCCAACCGTTGCTTTCCGCTTTGATATGGATGCATTGCCTGTTACGGAAAGTACTGATTCTGACCACTTCCCGCAAATAAACGGTTTTCGTTCAAAATATGAAGGCAATATGCATGCCTGTGCACACGATGGCCATACAGCCATTGGCTTAGGACTTGCTGAAAAATTAGCGGATGGCAATTTCGCAGGAACCGTAAAGCTAATTTTTCAACCAGCTGAAGAGGGCGTACGCGGTGCCTATTCAATTGTACAAAAAGGAATTTTGGATGATGTGGATCATATATATTGTCTGCACCTTGGCACAGATGTCCCTCTAGGAGAATTTCACGGTGGGTCTTCCGGATTTTTAGCAAGTACGAAAATGGCTGCACATTTTCATGGGGTATCTTCTCATGCAGGTGCTTCTCCTGAAAAAGGTAAAAATGCATTATTGGGAGCAGCCACCGCATTGTTAAATATTCATGCCATTCCTAGATTCAGTTCAGGCTCGACCCGTGTGAACGTAGGTGTTCTTAATGGAGGAACAGCCGCTAATATTATTCCAGCGCATGCAAAAATGATCATTGAAACCCGATCTGTAACCGAAGAAGCAAATGCTGAAATGGAGAAACGTGTTCGAAATATCGTGGCTCATAGTGCAGGTATGCATGAGCTTGAACATGAAATTGAAATTATAGGACAAGCAATTACGATTCGCTGTGATCAAGAACTTGTCGAACTGGCCATGGAAGAAGCCAGGAATGTAGATGGTTTTTCAACAATCGAAGCATGCAGGAAATCCGGTTCTGCTGGAAGCGAAGATGCAAGTTTCATGATTCGAAGAGTACAGGATAATGGCGGGAAAGGGACATATATGATTATTGGGACTGATATTCCTGCACCACATCACCACCCTAAATTTGATATTCAAGAAGAGGTTTTACCAAGGAGTGTAGAACTTTTGAATCTTATTGCTAGACGGCTTTTAAAATAATTTTTCAGTATATATATAGGAAGGAAAGAGTGAAAAATGACATATGTAAATAGACTATCGGAAATCATTGAACAAAAAAAAGAAAAATTCATTGAAGTCAGTGACTGTATATGGAATTTTGCAGAAACACGTTTTGAAGAATATCAATCTGCTGAATTGCTATGCAAAACATTAGAAAGCGAAGGATTTTCTGTTGAAAAAGGTGTCGGAAACATAGAAACGGCATTCATCGGCAGCTTTGGAACCGGTAAACCTATTGTGGCAATCATGGGAGAGTTCGATGCATTGTCAGGTATGAGTCAAAAAGCGGCTACGGCTAAACAGGAGCCACTAGTACAAGGTGAAAATGGCCATGGCTGCGGTCACAATTTACTTGGTACGGGATCTTTAGCTGCAGCTGTTGCAGTGAAGGATTATATGGAAGAGAATCATATAAATGGGACAGTTCGTTATTATGGATGTCCTGGAGAAGAAGGCGGATCAGGCAAAACATTCATGGTCAGAGAAGGTTTGTTCGATGACGTTGATTTTGCATTTTGTTGGCATCCACTGGATGTTAACGGCGTCATGTCGATGGATTCACTTTCCAATTTCCAAGTGTATTATAAGTTTAAAGGCAAAAGCTCCCATGCAGCAGCATCACCACATTTGGGACGGAGTGCTTTAGATGCCGTAGAACTTATGAATGTTGGCGTGAACTATTTAAGAGAGCATATTATCCAGGAAGCAAGAGTCCATTATGCAATAACGAATTCAGGTGGATTATCTCCTAATGTTGTCCAACAAGATGCTGAAGTTCTTTATTTATTACGAGCTCCAGAAGTTTCACAAGTTCAAGATATTTACTTAAGAGTTTGTAATATTGCTAAAGGTGCTGCCCTGATGACAGGAACTGAATTGGAAATCGTTTTTGACAAAGCCTGTTCCAATGTTATCCAAAACACTGTGTTAGATTCCGTCATGCATAAAAATTTTCAAGAATTAGGCATTCCACAACACGATGATGATGAAAAACAGCTTGCCAAAGAAATCCGCGCCACCTTAACCGAACAAGAAAGGAACAGTACAATCAATCCATTTAAAGATAATCAAGATGATGCACTGGCAAATTGGTTAGAACCCATTGATGGCCTCCAAGCGCCATTAACAGGTTCATCGGATGTGGGAGATGTTAGCTGGATTGTTCCTACTGCCCAATGCACAACGGCTTGTTTTGTTCTTGGGTCACCTTTGCATAGCTGGCAGTGGGTTACACTGGGATCAACAACCATTGCCCATAAAGGAATGCTTCATGCCGGCAAGGTTATTGCGGCAACTGCAGTAGAAGTACTTCAAAATCCGGAATTAATCGAAAAGGCAAAAACGGAACTAAAAGAACGATTACAAGGAAAAAGCTATATCTCCCCTATCCCGCAAAATGTAAAACCTTTAGTAAAAAGATGAAGACTAGATTACTGAGTTGCCGTAATCGTAAATTGTTCGCAGCCAAACTCGGTTTCTTCGATTTTGTCTAAAGTCTCAGGGATCTTCGATTGGAAGATCCCTTTTCCATTTGTGCTTATGAGCTCGTTGTTAAGATCAGGAAAGACCCAGTTTTGAAAATCTCTAAGATTCATAAAGATTAATGGTAAGAAGCTTATCCCTTCATATTCAACAAATATCCTTCAATATCGGGCTTACTTTTTAACATAACTATCACCTTTTCAGGGTCACTCTTTTGAAGATCTGCCAATTTGATTTTCATTTCTTTCTTGCGAGGAAAGTAAGTGGATATGATAAATTTGATAAACTCCCAGTCTAGTTTTTCATGGCAGCCTTTAGCCATATCGGTCCTTGTTTTACCTAGATTAGACAACCAGCGTTTTATCACACGGTAAAGGCAAACACGGAGAGGAAGTTCTAAATAAATAATCGTATCGGCTAGCTCCGAACGCAGGTTAAAAGAATGACTATAGTTGCCTTCCATGATCCACTTGTCATGACTCACTACTTCCTTTTGAGCAGAAATAAAATCCTCTAAAGGAGCCTCCACCCAGCCAGGCCTCCAGTAGAATGTATCCAAATGATATACCTCGATATTCAAATGATCTCCAAGCCTTCTTGCAAAAGTAGATTTCCCGACACCCGCGGACACTCCGATAACCATGATACGTTCCATCGATATACCATCCACTCTCCCCTTTTATGTTCATAAGAAAAGGCGACCCTTCTTGAAGAAGAATCGCATCAGTTTTAGAAAATGAAGTATGGTTGCTGCGGTGTCCTGTCAAAGAACAAGCCAGCCTTACATTTTATCCCTATTAAATCAGATGCCCTAAATGTTTCTTTACCTCGTAATCAACAAGTTTTTCATCTTTCTTAATTCGTGCCAGATAATCCGGGTTGGCTATAAGCGGACGGCCAATCGCCGCAACGTCAATGATTCCTTTTTCCAGTGCTGCTTCCGCTGTTTCAGGATCAAGCCCGCCCACACCGACTATGATTCCATCCCAGTGGCTGCGTACCAATTCATGCATGGTCAATCCTCTTGCAATCGGTTTGGTAAATTCCATCGTGGATGGGTGAATCATTTTGACTCCTGTTTCATTGAACGCTTCAATAAATGTTTGGATCGCTTTTTCAGGGTCTTCCCACATATAAGACGGCTGGTCAATTTTCAAAGCCGAGAAACGAATAAGGGTACGTTCCGCTCCTACCGCATCAATAACTGCTTTTAGCACTTCCTTCATAAATGTCAGACGCTGTTTTAAATCACCACCGTACCGATCGGTCCTTTTATTGGAGGTGTCAGAATTGAACTGGTCTATTAAGTAGCCATGTGCACCATGAATTTCAACGCCGTCAAAACCAGCAATCATTGCATTCTTTGCAGCTTGTTTATATTGGTTCACAACTTCTGCAATATCCGTCTCTGTCATTTCTTCAGGAGTATCAAAAGGTTTGCCGAATCGTGAAACCTTACCTTCTGCAGCGATAGGTGACGGAGCCTGCGGAGGAAGTCCTCCTGCAATTTCATGGTGGCTTGCACGGCCCACATGCCAGATTTGCGCAATAATCGTTCCGCCTTCAGCATGTACTGCTTCCGTTACTTTTTTCCATCCGTCGATTTGCTCTTGAGTATATATACCGGGAACTCCAGGATTGCCCTTTGCTCTTGGTGAAATCACTACACCTTCAGTAATGATAAGTCCGATTCCATCTTGAGCCCGTTTTCGGTAATATTCTACGGTCAGGTCATTCACAACACCAGTTTCGTTATCGGCAAACGACCGAGTCATAGGAGCCATTGCCGTTCTTGTTTTTAAGTTCCATGCACCTATTGTTACAGGTTCAAACATTTTGGTTTTTATTGTTTTCATTTGAGTTCCTCCTGTTAACCGCTTTACCTGAGCTGAATTTTAGTAACTTTCATTGTGTAAGATTATCCGATAAGTGGTTAGTTTTCAAATAATTCACTCTGATTTTTTCGTTTTTGATGAAATATGGTAATAAATACCAGTAAAAAAAACCAGACAGAGAAACTCCATTCCCTGCTGGCTAATTTATCTTATTGGTCTCGTGCTGTTCTGATAAAAAACGATACGATCAAACCAATGATTGCAAGGACAAGGCCGAAAATAAAGGCATCTTGAACGCCTGCAGTCAATGAACCGCTAATGGCAGACGGATCGAACGGATCTTCTGCATTTGCCATATAATTTTTTTGGGATGCTGACATGATCGTAATGGCAACGGTTGTACCGATGGCCCCCGATACTTGTTGCAATGTATTCATTAGAGCCGTTCCATCCGGATAAAGATTTTTTGGCAGTTGATTCAGGCCATTTGTCTGGGCCGGCATCATGACCATCGAAACACCAATCATAAGGAGGGAGTGCATGACGATTACCATTATGATCGTCGTTTCAGTCGTTACGTTCGTCAAAGACCATAACATGACAATCATGATAATGAAGCCTGGAACCACTAACCCTCTTGGACCGAACTTATCAAAAATGCGCCCCGTAACCGGAGACATGATACCATTAAGCACTCCCCCCGGCAATAGTACCAGCCCAGCAGAAAACGCAGCTAATGCAAGCCCGGTTTGCAGGTATAGCGGTAAGAGAATCATGGATGACATGATGATCATGAAGGTGATGAAGACGGTTATTAACCCTAACGTGAACATCGGGTATTTAAAAACGCGCAAGTCAATCATTGGTTTATCCATATTGAATTGCCTCACAGCAAACAGGAATAACGCTATAAGTCCAACAATGATCGAGGATAAAACGATCGCATTGCTCCATCCTTGCTCTCCAACAATACTAAAGCCATAAACAATTCCCCCAAAACCAATGGTCGATAAAATAATGGATGGTACATCGATTTTAGGTTTGGTGATTATTGAAACGTTTTGCATATACTTCAGACCGAATAGTAAAGCGATCACAAAGAACGGCAAAGACACCCAGAAAATGTAGTTCCATTTTAGATTTTCAATAATCAAGCCTGAAACTGTCGGTCCGATGGCCGGGGCAAACATAATCACCAGCCCCATCAATCCCATCGTCGCTCCCCTTTTATGAATAGGGAAAATCAATAAAATGGTATTGAACATGAGAGGCAATAAAAGACCCGTTCCGATTGCCTGGATGACACGAGCTAGCATCAAGATGCCGAACCCGGGTGCAATTGCTGCAATGAGCGTCCCAATGATGGAGAACACCATTGAGGCAATGAATAATTGACGAGTATTGAACCACTGAATCAAGAGTCCCGAAACGGGAACCAATATCCCCAATGTCAATAGGTAACCCGTTGTTAGCCATTGCACGGTTGAAGGACTGACATTGAATTCTTGAATTAGATCCCCCAGCGCCATGTTTAATGCCGTCTCGCTGAATAACCCGATGAACCCTGCTATTAAAAATGCAATTAATATAGGGGTCGTCCTAATCACAGGGTTTTGTTGCTGTGTTGCATCTGCTGACATAAAATAATTCCTCCAATTACTAACTGTTCGACCTAAGCTTAAGATAATTTTTCCGCATGACTTATTTATTTATCAGCAATAATGGTATCTGTTCCGCAATGGCTTGGAGAGGTTCCCCGTTTTTCGCCGTTAAGGATAAAAGGATACCCCCTTCAATCAAAGCATTGATTACGATACTCAATTCTTTTGCCCGTTTCTCACTGAAGTCCGCTTCGAGTAATTTCTTCACATAAATGGATTGCCAATCTTCCATCGCTTCTTGACAGGCCATTCTTATCTGCTCACTCGTCGTATATGTTTCCGCTGCAATCGTCCCGATTGGCAGTCCTAATAGATTTTCACTATGACCAAAAACCTCGGATAAATGAAAAATATGAGACTGAATGGCTTTAATAGGGTCTTCAATTTCATCAAACCCCCGTTTAATTTCATCTATCACGAATTCTTTTGTATGAATAATCGCCTCGATCGCCAATTCTTCTTTACCTTTCGGAAAATAATGATACAGCGAACCTTTTGGGATACCACTTTCCTCAATAATGTCCTTAAGCCCCACACCGTAATATCCACGTATACGAAAAAGTCTGGAAGCAGCTTCAATAAGAATGTCTTTCGAGTTTCGTTTCTCTGCCATAGCTGGATCACTCCTTGAAATTATATCAACCGGTCTATTAGAGACTATACTTGTATATCATTGTTTTGTCAAAGATGATACCTATGTATGCATGGAATATCGATTAAAACTCATTGGAAACAAAACAAAAAAGAACACCTCATAATGGTGTTCTCTGCAAGTTTAAAAAATCGACAAAATCAATACCTCTTTAAATAACCCAGAATTTTTTAAAACGCTTCCATTATTAATCAAACACATCGGCCTGCCTCAATATCTTCAAGGATTCTTGTCATGATTTTTGAAATCAAGAATAGCAATTACAAACATGCCAAAGCTTAGCATCAGGGAAATAACTTCGAAAGTACCCATTCATACATCGCCTCCTTATATCCAGCTTTTCCTGATCAGAGATTGTCCTATACAAGAAAAAGATGAAGCAGCGGCTTTTAAACAAAAATAAGCAAACCCAATCAGGGTCTGCCCTTGTACTCCATTCGAATTTCTTTTCAAAAGACCGATCGCTGTTAATAACCAAGTTTTTTTTCTACAACGTTCATTAGGGGTTTACCGTCTGAAAAAAGCTTTAAATTTCTAAGGAATAATTCCATCACACGATCTAGGTGCTTGGAAGAGTTGTAAGCATTATGTGGGGATACCATGACGTTTTCCAGCTGCCAAAAAGGGTGGTCCTTAGGTAAAGGTTCTACTTCAAACACATCCAGAGCCGCTCCTGCTATGTGCCCATTGCTCAAGGAATGAATTAAATCTTCATCGACAATCGTATTACCTCGGCCGACATTAATTACATAACTGCCTTTTTTCATTTTATTTAAGCGTTCTTTATTAAAAAAGTATGAAGTATCTTTTGTAAACGGAAGGGCCAAGACGACAAAGTCGGACATGGAAAGGACCTCATCCACTTTATCCATTCCCATTATCAAATCAGCAGGTTCATATTCGGTGTTCCTCTTGGTGGGATTCCGGCGGCACCCAATAACGGTCATACCCAGCGCTTTACATCTCTTGGCTATCTCATGGCCAATATCACCATACCCAATTATCCCCATTGTCGCATTTTCAAGATCTTTCACTGGAATTTCAACCCACGTTTTGTTTATTTGATTTCTGATCATTGTCGGTACGCCTCTTGCTAACGAAGATAGCATCGCAATTGTATGCTCGGCTATCGGGACAGATGTGCAGCCTTTGACATTGGTGATGATGACATCGCTGTTTTGTATATCTTCATTCAGCATGGCCTCCACTCCAGCACTGTCTGAATGGACCCATTTAATCTTTGGAGCTTTTTTTATAATGTTAAGATTATCATGAAGCCCCAGCGTATATAGGACATCAAACTTTGTTAAATCAACTGTTGGCTGTGGTTCGGGTTCGCCGAATTCCCATGGCTCGACAACAACTTCCGAACAAATCTCCTTAAACTGATTGATGTATTTTTCCGGTATATCGACCCTGATATAAAGTGAAGGTGCTGCTTTCTTAGAAGCGGACATTATAAAACCTCCTCAAGAACATACGATTCCTTTTTCCCTCTTTTACGGGAAGGCAATCCGTTGGGATTATACCATGCCATGCTTCATGGTCACTTCAAGAAATCTGGTTGCTCTTTTCTGATCCTTTCCCACAGAGGCTGGAAACTCAGCCATCCCTCATATTCCGTTCCCGTTTGTTCTGCAGTCAATTTGGCATACTCTTCTTCTATAAAAATCGGCTTACCTACAGATTCAGCCATTATCTGTGCTTGGCATGAACGTTCCATCGTTATGAACCACCAAGCAGCTGAATCTACAGATTGGCCGACCGTTAACAATCCAYGATTGCGGAGGATGACAGCTTTGTATTGACCTAAAGCCTTCGCAATGCGCCTACCTTCTTCGGATGCATAAACGACACCAGTAAAATCATCAAATAATGCATGATCATTGTAAAATTGGCAGGCATCTTGCGTAATCGGATCTAACAGTCTCCCTAAGGAAGACCATGTTTTTCCATAGACCGAATGAGCATGTGCCGCTGCAATCGCATCCGGCCGTGCTTTATGAATTTCAGAATGAATGGCAAAGGCAGCACCATTAATAGAATGTTCACCCTCTACAATATCACCTTTATGATTAACCAATATAAGATCCGAAACGGAAATTTGACTAAAATGCATCCCAAACGGATTGACCCAGAAATGGTCTGTATATTTAGGATCACGGACCGTAATATGGCCTGCTATCCCTTCATCGAAACCAAACTTTGAAAAAAGGCGGAATGAAGCTGCCAACCGTTCCTTCCTGTGAATGCGTTCTTCTTCCATTGTATTGAATGTTGCCGGTTGCAGGGAAATTGTCTTTGTCATATTTCGTTCCTCCTCGAATCTTTTTCCGTTTTTTTGCTGAAACATCAATTAGCCATGGTATCCATGTCAGCTTTGCCCTTTATATCTTGCTTTACTTCACTTTCATTTATATGATCATTATTGGAACTTAGGAGAGTGATCGTAGTAATGACGACAAAACTAGTAGCGAGCCCGTACAGAATTGGTTGAGTGGAGGAAGGTCCATTAATCACCAATCCGACAATGATAACGATCATGCTGGCGAGAATCGAGTAAAATGCCGCTGTAGCCGTGACCCTTTTCCAAAAGAAACCAAGGATGATCGGAAAGAACACAGCTCCGGATAAAATTGCGTAAGCTACATCCAATGCAACTAAAATATCTTGAATCCAAATCGAAACGATTATGGTCAATACACCAATCGTTAAAGTTGTAATTCGGGATGTTTTTAAAAATTGTCGTTCACTCATTTTTGGACCAATATATTTTTTAATGATGTCATTAACAACTAAAGTGGACGAAGCAAGCAAAGTTCCTGAAGCAGTGGACATTAGGGCTGATACCACACTCGCAATGACAACCCCTAACAGACCAGCAGGTAAAGTTACCATCGCTATACTGGTAAATGCATTTTGGGGATCGCCTAAATCAGGAAGGATAATAAAAGCGCACATTCCAATGATACTGATTGCAATCGCATAAAAAACACTATATAACCCCGCTCCAATCGTTCCCCCACGAGAAACAGCTTTCGTTCGTGCAGTGAATAGACGCTGCCAAATATCTTGGCCAACAACTACCCCGAGGGTAAATAATAGGAAATATTGAAAAATCGTCTCTCCGCCAATGTTCCCTAACTCGAAATGTGATGCTGGGAGATTTTCTTTTAGCGAGCCCCACCCTCCTGCCTTAGAGATGCTCATCGGAAGCATGATAAAGAAAATACCGATCGTCATGATGACGAATTGCACGACATCAGTCATGGTGACTGACCACATACCTCCTAATATTGTATAAAATAAAACGATCCCGCCCCCGACTATCATGGAAACCGTTAAATTCCAGCCAGCCAAAACATGTAATATTGTCCCCATCCCGATCACTTGCGTTACAGTCAGCATGAATGTATAGATAACAGAGACAAGGGCACTGATCAATCTTGTTTGAGAGTTGTAGCGTTTCTCAAGCATTTCACTGATCGTCAATACTTTTAAATTAAATATCTTATTTGTTAAAAACAGCCCAATAGCGATAATGCCGAGCCCGATCATCACCACTAGCCAAATACCGGATATCCCAAACTGATAACCTAACTTTGCTGTTCCTAGAGTGGAAGCCCCCCCTAATATCACAGCAGCTAAACAGGATAAATACATAAAATGACCAAGATTGCGTCCTGCCACAATGAAATCATCTGCTGTTTTTGCCCGTTTGGATCCGATAACTCCCACAATGATTAAAACAGAAAAATATAGAATCATGATCGATATATCCAAAATATGCATGTACACATCTCCTTTTGGGCTTGTATTGTTCTTATCGCTTTTAAAGAGGGAAGAAAGGACTTACCGCTTCCTTCCTTCTCTAACAGTTAAATGAGGAAACTAATTATTAAGCTGCGTTTCCAAATCTCCTACTCTCTCTTTCTTCTCCATTTTCCCTTTTTTTGCGAGTGCGATGAGTGTGATGAATTCATAGACAATATTAGCGGCTGCGGCAGCCGTGATTTGTCCGTGATCGTATGATGGTAAAACCTCGACAAGATCGAATCCAACAAAATCTATATTCGTCAATCCCCTCACCAAGGCTAAAGCATCATCAATGCTGGCACCGGAAACTTCTGGAGTCCCTGTACCCGGAGCATAAACCGGATCTAAAAAATCAATGTCGAAAGATAAAAACACCGGACCATTCGCAACTCGCTCATGAATGACCCTTAACATCTTCTCGACCCCGATACGCTTATAATCGTTTGTCGTGTAAACTCCCAAACCTAAATCCCGGGCATCCTGAAGATCTTCGGGTCCATACAGTCCGCCCCTCATACCAATTTGAAGAGATCGCGATACATCGATGAGCCCCTCTTCTATTGCGCGGCGAAAAACGGTTCCGTGATTATACTTTTGATCAAAGTAACTATCCCAAGTGTCAGAGTGGGCATCGAACTGAAGCAGTGCAACGGGTCCATGTTTTTTTACGATTGCACGTAACTCCCCGAGTGTAATGGAATGATCGCCTCCCAATGAAATGGGAATGATCCCTTTTTCAATGACGGGAGTAAGCTCTTCTTCGATTTTTTTATATGTTTCCGAAATATACCCCGGGATGATCGGAACATCGCCATAATCAATTCCTGATATATAGTCAAAAATATTAATATCTTGTTCGGGATTATAAGGACGTAAAAGGATTGAAAAATCGCGAATGGCTTCTGGTCCGAATCTCGCACCCGTCCTAAACGATTGCCCAGAATCAAATGGAATTCCCGTAATGACAAAATCCATATTTTCATCTATCTGTTCAACAAATGGGAGCCGCATAAACGTACGCACTCCACAAAAACGGGGTGATTTGAATGAGTCTTTCGGTTGATACTTCGTCATGTAACATCCTCCTAAATTCTAATTCTACTATTATTTTTTTCACTCCATTGCATTTGCAGATGTCATACAAACTTCCATCTTTTCTAATAGAATGGATATTCATAACACCCTTGTTTGGAAATTCTCTTCTTACCTTTTACATAAGCAAGATTCAGGCCAACTATTTCGCTGCGGTATATAAGGCTTTTCATTATTTTGTTTCATCAAATGATTAAAAACTTAATCATTTTCTTGTTTCTTGATTTAAATTTTGATTATTTAGACTTTTTGATTTATATTTTAATTAAGCAGCATCCCAAAACCCAAAGGAGCGTAACGTATGTACGATGATATGCTGGAGGAAGAACTAAATAAAATTATTGAAACATCGAATAATAACATTCTCATTACCGATCAAGATGGAATCATTTTATATTCCAACCCAAAGCTTTGGGAGATTTATGGTATGAAAAGTGACTCTTATATCGGTACCTCCGTCTATCAATTAGAAAGCGAGGGCCTTCTTGCACCTTCCATCAATGCGATTGTTTTAAAGGAAAAGAAAGCGAAACGCATAATGCAAGAAACAAAAACGGGTCATGTTGTCATGTCGACTGGCTATCCCATTTTTAATAAGGAAGGACACCTCGTTAGGGTAATCAGCTATGGTCAGGATCAAACCGAGATCCTGCAATTGCAGGATCAATTTGAACAATTACAACGAAAAGTTAAAGGCTATCAAACGGAAGTCGAGGATTTAAGAGAAAAAGAACTGGATAACCATTATCTGATTGCCAGAAGTAATGAAACGAAGCATATTTTAAAAACGATCCATAATGTTTCAAAAACCGATGCCACGATTCTCTTATTAGGACCTTCCGGCGTAGGGAAAAGCACTTTTGCCCGTGCTGTTCATGACCAAAGCAACCGAAAGAAAGAACCCTTTATCGAAGTGAATTGCAGCACGATACCTGAAAGTTTGTTTGAATCAGAAATATTCGGCTATGAGCCGGGATCATTTACAGGGGCAAATAAGCAAGGGAGGCAAGGCCTGATAGAGCAGGCTGACAGCGGTACTCTTTTCTTGGATGAAATTGGGGAACTCCCACTTGCCATGCAAGCTAAATTACTGAAAGTACTACAGGAGAAAAAGATAAAGCGCATCGGTGGAAAAAAAGAAAACCATATTAACTTCCGCCTAGTTGCAGCAACTAATCAAGATTTGAAGGAGATGGTAAGTCAAGGTAAGTTTAGATTGGACTTATTTTATCGTTTGAATGTGATTCCCATCCAAATTCCGGCATTACATGAACGTAAAGAAGATATCCCTCTCTTAATTCAGCATTACTTAGAAAAAACCAATGATAAATACCAGAAATACAAAAAAATCCATCCATCGACATATGAAGTTTTGACCCATTATCATTGGCCCGGAAATATACGGGAATTAGAAAACTTAATTGAACGGTTAATCCTGACCATCGAAGAACCAATTATATTTCCCGAACACCTTCCGCAATCCATCACAGGGCAAATTGAACAGCCTGAAGACTCCAACTTCCTTGCAATCGAACAGGATTGTGAAGAGAATTTCGATTTAAAAAAGACACTGGAAAAGGTTGAAAGGCAACTGATTGCAAAAGCATGGAAAAAATGTAAAACCACATACGAAATGGCAGAACATTTAGGCATCARCCAGCCAACAGTCATCTATAAATTAAAGAAATACAAACAGTATTTGTAAATTCATCTGGACTGAAATCCCCCGTAATCCATGAATGGTCCTTAGCCTTTAGCCATAGATGCTGTTCAAGCTAAGGGCGCTTTTTAATATTTGCCGGCAATTCGAAGTGAAACGTATGAAGATTAAAAGATTATTCCAATATAAAGGCCATCAAAAAAATCCACATTCAAGTTGAATGGGATTCATATTATATCCCCTGCTGATAAATGTATAATTTCATCATTGAAAAACCCTCTTAGTATGTTTGGCAAACTCCCCTAATGTGGTTTTTTCACATCTTTGGTCGAAATGTAAATAGGCTCCCATAAAAGGAAGCCATTCATTTACTTACCTAACAATCTTACCAAACATTTTTATGAATTCAAGCTTTTTTCCAATTTGGAACCGCAAGATTCGCGGATGATCAACTCATCTTCCAGAACGAATTTTTTCTTTTCAATGGTTCCACCTTTCATTAAGGTCAGCAATAAGTTCGTTGCCTTTTTCCCTATTTCGTACTTAGGCTGGTCAATGGTCGTCATATGCGGATTAAAAATCGATGCTATTTTCAAATTATCAAAACCTACGACAGCAATATCCTCGGGAACGCTCAACCCATGATCCTGGATTGCCTTTACAGCTCCCAGCGCCATTTCATCATTAAAAACGAACACTGCTTCAGGCTTGTTTTCAAGCGATAATAATTTCACCATCTGGTCATAACCTGAGTCAATGCCATAATCCCCTTCCTGGATGTATTCCGGGTTTACTTTCAAGTGATGCTTCTTCATCGCCTGCTGGAACCCCCCTAGGCGATCCCGGCTAAGAATGATGTTCATAGGCGCTGTTATATGGGCAATCCGTCTATAACCAAGCTTGATTAAATGCTCCGTTACTTTTCTGGCACTGCTTACATTGTCGATCGAAACAGTTGGAATGTCCAGTCCGTCCACGTATTCACATGCCAATACAATCGGAAATTGATTTGATAGTTTTTCCAGGCTTTCCCTATTCATTCTAGCAGTAAGGAGTAACGCTCCATCTGCCTGCTTTTTGTAAAGCAAATCGATATATTCCTTTTCCCGTTCAATATCGTTCTCCGTATCTCCCAATATAACCTGATAGCCATTTTCTACAGCTGTATGCTCAATGCCCCGAAGCACTTCGGAAAAAAAGGGCCTTGTGATATCCGGAACGACGACCAGAATGATCTTTGTCTCTTTAGTCCTGAACTGACTGGCAATCATGTGAGGCTTGTAATTCATCTCTTCAATCACCTGCAGCACCTTTTGTTTAGTTTCCTCGCTGACTAAATCCGGCTGTCTGAGCACTCTTGAAACGGTTGCAGGAGATACGTTGGCCATTTTCGCCACATCGCTCATTTTCATACTATTATCTCCACCTGCCTATTTCTTTTGTCATTTTCATTAAGTCCATTATAAAGTAATTTAGACTTCATGTTAAAACATCGAATTCTCTAGGCAATGTTTCTTTCAAAACATTCATGGATTTTTTCACGCCCGTTAGTGGTTCCATTGTCAAATCTTCCATTTCGAGAACGATGGGCCCTTCATAACCAATCATTTTAACAATAGTAAAAAACTCCTTCCACCAGCCACTGTCGTGCCCATACCCGAGTGCAACATAATTCCATGATCTACCTGCATATTGGTTCATTGGTTTCACATCAATCAACCCCTGGACGTCATATATCCCTCTTTCCAAGCGGACATCCTTTGCATGAATATGATAAACTGCGCTTCCTAAAGCCCTTAAAGCCGAAATGGGGTCGCCGCCCATCCAAAATAAATGACTCGGATCAAAATTCATGCCGATCGTATCACCGACTTCATGCCTCAATTTAAAGAGTGTTTCAGGATTGTAAACTAAATTGCAGCCTAGATTTTCGATGGCAACCTTTCTAACCCCGTTTTGTTTTGCCGTTGTCACAGCTTTTTCCCAATAAGGGAATGCCACTTCATTCCACTGCCAATCAAGCATCTCAAAGTGTGAGGGCAAAATGGGATGTGTCAGCCAATTTGGCGTCCTGTCACTTGGTCCGCCGCCAGGACACCCCGACATCATGACAACCGTTTCAACACCTAAAAGCCCAGCTAGCTGAAAGGTCTTATTAACAACGGCTTTATGCATGGCTCCTTCATCTGATGGATCAAGCTGATTGCCAGAACAATTCAACGCTGCAATGCTAATCCCCCTTACATTCAATTCATTTAAAAATTGCTTTCGTTTTGCCGCATTGCCAAGAAGTCCATCGAGATCGAGATGTGGAGCCTTCGACCAATTCCCGCATCCTAGCTCCAGTGTCTCTATTCCCTGATCCACACACGTATCCAGCATCTCTTCAAATGGCATGTAACCTAAAATATCAGTAACTAAACCAACCTTCATAAGTGCTCCTCCTCTATTAAACTAGCATCGCGTTCACATCGCTTAGTTCAATTTCAAATTATGTTTTGTTGCTTTCCTTTCAAGGTGACTCCATACAATCATAAAGAATAAAGCGGTTATACCTAATGACCCCGCGAAATAAAATCCTGAAGAAATACCTAAATGAGAGATCAATATTCCTGCAATGAAAGGTCCAGCGAACATACCAATCGCGTAGATTGCTTGATACGCCCCCATGGCCGTTGCCCTTTTTTCAAGGGAAATCGCCTCTACCGCCATTCCTAAAAACAAGGGAAAAAGAGTACCTAATGAGAATCCATTCAATCCTTGAATCAGAAAAAGCAGCCCTTTTGTTTCTGCTAATGGCGTACATGCTATAAAAATGGCCGTTAGAGCAAAAGCTAGTTTCAGTAACTTCCATTGTCCGAATAATGGTACGAATAATTTCCCGCTAAGCATGGTGGCAATAGCATGAGGAATCATGAATGAAAAGATGACCATGCTGATCTCATCAGTCTGGAGACCAAGCTTTAAAGCAAATGTCGGGGTGAACCCGAACATTGTCGAGAAGATGATGCCATGTGCGAGAATGGATAGAAATGATACTTTTAAAAGCCCTGGTTCAAGCATGACTGATAACAGTTCTTTCAATTGAATGGGCTCTTTCTGAAAATCCTCGTTTGATTCGTAAATAAAAAGCGAAAGGACGACACCAACGAAACCGATGATCCCGCCTCCCCAAAAAGGTGCGTGCCATCCCCATTGATCGACAATGTACCCGCTGACCACCATTCCAAGCAGCTGTGCCAGAACCACAGCTAACGAGATACTTCCCATCGCTCGGTGAAGATCACGTTCTGAAAAATAGCTGGAAAATAAAATGGTGAAGGCTACCCAGGTGGCGGCGGCAATTCCAGCTAACGAGCGGGCCAAAAGGATCCAGCCTAAACTATCGGCCCATGCAAATGTCACGCAGCTCAATGTACTTACGACCATTCCAAATATAATAAAAGGTTTTCTTACTTTTATTAGGTCGGATAGGATTCCGAACGGAAGCCTGAAGAGAAATTGCATTAGCCCATAACTGCCTAATACCATGCCGATAAATGTATAATCCCCTCCAATCGTCTCAAGGTAAGGAGACAAAATGGGAATATAAATGAAATTTGAAAACCAAAAAATAAATGAGAGCACTAAAAATAAAAATCTATTACGTGCGTTATGTAACAAAGTCATTGCAACACTTCCCCTAACCAGCGAACTATCTTTCAGCAATGGCATCTCATGAAAAAAAGTGAATGTACAAAAAGGTGCCCGCAGCGTAATCGGGAACACCTTTTCATTCTTAAGCCTTTCCACTTGTATTGAACTCTGCCATTTTTCTCTTCACGACGGAGGTGATAGCTTCTTTCGCTGGTGTGATAATGGCGCGCGGCTCATATACTTTTCCTTCAACTGCCAATACTTCCCGAATGGTTTTTGCCCACACTTGTATGCTTTCGGTATTAACATTTATTTTGGCGTGTCCAAGTTCAATTGCTTTTTTAATTTGGTGCAACGGAATACCTGAGCCTCCATGTAAGACAAGAGGTACATTAGTCATGTTCGAAATTAATTCCATTTCCTCAAAACCGAGTTTAGGTTCTCCTTGATACGGGCCATGAACGGAACCCAAAGCAGCAGCTAGTGCATCAATTTCTGTTTCTTTTACAATCCGCGTGCATTCATGGGGATCTGCATATTGAATACCGCCAACGAGTCCATCTTCCGTCCCACCGACTGTCCCCACTTCCGCCTCAACGGAAACGCCGTTCTTTTGGGCATAGTCGACAACCATTTTGGTGATTTCAATATTTACATCTATTGGATGATGGGAGCCATCGATCATGACCGATGTAAAACCCGCATCGATCGCTTTTCTGCATCGTTCCACATCCATTCCATGATCAAGATGAAGGGCAACCGGAACCGTAATGTCCATTTCTTCCATAAGGCTTTTTACAATGGCCGCAATCGTTTTAAATCCGCCAAGATAATCAACAAGCCTGTCCGATGCCGCAAGTATGATCGGCGCTCGTTCCTCATTGGCAGCTTGTAAAAACGACTGGGCGAATGCCAAACCATTAATATTATATTGACCCACAGCATACCTTTCTGCTTTTGCTTTTAAAAGCATCTCTCTCATTGATACTAAAGGCATTATTCCTTCACCACCTTATTCCCGAGATTACATGATCCACTTTATGAGTTCTGCAGTGCAAAATGTTTCGAAATAACTTGAATTGTCGTTTCTTTTGCTGTCTTAATGGCTTCTTCAGCATCGAGTTCATAATATTCCGGACGGAACAATTCCACAGAGGCGACGTCGGAATAACCAATTCCCTTCAAGATGGTTAATATGCTGTCTAAATCTATGGCACCATGTCCAGGCCATACCCGGTCTTCATCCGTCAAAAAGCCGATTGGAAAATCCTCTGTATCATCAATGTGTAAAATGAAGATTTTCGCCCCATCCGCTTTCTTCAAGTCTTCCAAACTTGAACCCATGGCATGGAAGTGAAAACAGTCCAGCACCAACCCAACATTATCACGGTTGACTGTTTCAACGATATCGTATGCCTGACCGAATGTATTCACAGTACATTGCGGATGCCCGACAAATTCCACTGCAATTTTGACGCCAAACGGTTCAGCGATCTCGGAAAGCTCAGCCAATACTTCCACACAGCTGTTTTTAATATCTTCTTTCAATATTTTCGCTTCCGTTACAAGCGGAACCGCCACCACATATTTCACACCCAATTTCTCCGCCATGTTCATCATATTCTTAAATTCGGCTATTATCGCCTTACGGCCGTCTTCATCGCGATTATTAAAGAATACGAGCGCGTTGAAGGCCAGTGGCTTAATATGATTTGCATTAAAAAATTCGGCCAGTTCTTCAATTGTGTGTGTTTCCAAATACTCAGGCAATTTATCCATGGTACGGATTTCGATATAATCGTAACCATGTTTTTCACAGTGTTTAAGATCTTTGACCAAGTTGGAATTTTCAAGTGTTGTCGCTTGATTGAAACAAAGTTTCATTTTGTCAGCCTCCAATTCTTTCTGCTAAACCCAATCCGTCTCTCATTTTTTCAAGCATAAGCTTACTTGACCAGTCTGCTTTGTCGATCCAAGCAAATACTGCATTTGTCGCGATGCCGTCAAAATTCATTTCTTTCAGTTTTTTGAAGATCGTATCAAAGTCAACTTCGGCTTCGCCGATGTTCAAATGCTGGTGGACGGTTGCCTCGACACCTGGAGGATTGACGATATAACGGAGTCCGTTGGATGCTTTATGATTGAATGTATCAGCAAACAAGACATGTTGCAGGCGATCCCCGGCAGAATCGAACATAGGTGCGATATCGCCTTTGCCATCATCATAAAAAAATGTATGGGCGGTTGAATAAACAAGGTTGATCCACGGACGGTCAAGGGCACGGATCATATCCATCGCCCCCTCATGCGTTTCGATGAAATCGAATGGGTGTGCCTGCAAATTCAGTTTAACGCTTTCCCTTTCAAATACCGGAAGGAGTTCATCCATCGATTTAATGAATTTCTCTTCACAGATAACTTCATTGAATTTAGATCCGTTAAATTCACTATTCATCAAGTCAACATCCAATTCCACTGCCACTTCAATGGCGCGTTTCCAATTACGGACTGCGGCCTGGCGCCGTTCCTCATCAGGACCGGCCCAGTAGTAAAGCGGAAGCAAGGAGGATATCTTCACACCTGCGTCGCTGCACCAGCGTTTCAAATTTTTAATCTGTTCCTTATCCACTTTAGGATATTTATAGAATGGACAAAAATCTTCCCTCGGTGACAGTTCGATATATTCATAGCCTAGTTCAGCTGTTTTATCGACCATTTCTTTTAATGATAAATTGGCATACATCGTAGGATCCAAAGCTAGTTTCATTGGTCTTTCCCCCTATAWTTTTTTTTTTCGTTTCAATGCATAATTACGTTCACTGTACAGTGATTTTTCCGGTATAAAAAACGGGCTTCTCTTCAAGGTCAACGGATTCTTTCTGTCCGGACTCCTGTGCTTTTACACAAGCATCAGCTGTTACAGCAGCAATGTATCCATCCCATGAAGTCGGACCATTCGGCTGACCTGTCTTTATAATGGAATCTATGAAATCCTGTATTTCTATGTCATATGCATCCATAAAACGATCTTTCCAATCTACCAAGATATCCGTGCTCCGTTTAGCGCCTTTCCTTGTCACGATGCTCGCTGGTTCAGGAAGATATGCAACACCTTCCTCACCAATGACTTCACATTGGATATCATAGCCATATTTACAATTCACGAATACTTCAGCTTGAATGACAATCCCGCTCTTCGTTTCCATTATGATGAGTTGGGGATCTTTTAAGTTAGCATGCGCGCGGCTTGCTTTTTTCGGGTAAATGACTTGAACTGATTTGTAATCATCACTGATTAACCAATGCAATACATCAATCTCATGAATCAATGTATCAACGACCGCCATTTCCGTCGTATATTTTTCATCCACTTCTGGGTTGCGGTGTACACAGCGGACCATGAGCGGCTCGCCAATTTCATTTCTATCAATGGCTTCTTTCAGTTGTACGTAACCGCTATCATAACGTCGCATAAAGCCAACTTGCACCAAACGCTTCCCGTGTTTCATTTCCGCCTCGGCAATTCTCCTGCAGCCTTCTGCCGTTGTTGCCAGTGGCTTTTCACAGAATACATATTTGCCAGCTTCAATCGCATTCAATACGTTTTGCTCATGTGCAGGGCCCCAACTTGTAACAAGCACAGCATCGACATTTTCCGAGTTTACCAGTGATTGGTCATCCGGATATACAAGTGCCTCAAGTCCATATTGTTTCACGACCTGCTTTGCCGCCTCTTCATTCACATCGGTTACAGCCACAATTTTCCCTCCGGATAATTTGTCTGTAATTCTTTTAATATGCTCCCGGCCGATGGCACCCGTTCCTATTACACCAAAATTTAATGTCATGATCATATTCCTCCTTTTATGCATATCTGGTTCATTTCTCTATAACTGTTAAATTATTTTTGTCATTTCCTTTGCAGGTTCTTTTCCATGATTGCGGAAGTTCTGTTCAAGCTGTTCAAGTGTAAGTCCTCTCGTTTCAGGTAAACATTTTTTCACAAAGGTGATAGCCATGATGCCAAAAGCGAAAAAGATATAAAATGTGGTAGACAATCCGACTTTATCTAGTAAAACCGGGAATGTTAAGCCGATTAGAAAGTTCACGACCCAAAGGAAAAATACGGTGACACCCATACCGAGCCCACGAACTTGAAGCGGGAAGATCTCTGAAAGCATCAACCAGGTAACCGGTGAAATGGCCCCCTGCTGAAAGGCAAGGAAAGTGACAGTCAAGGTCAAAATGATATAGGGAAGTGCAGCCGTCCCTTCAAGAAGGGACGATAAGACGCCAATCAATAGCAATGTGGTCGTAGTACCTATCAAACCGGTTAAGAGCATTGGACGGCGCCCGATTTTACCAAGCAGCCAAATACCTAAAAATGTTGCCAAAACGGAAATGATACCGTTTGCAATATTCCCGATCAAAGCAGCTTTTGTCTCAAACCCTGCATCTTTTAAAATTTGGGTACCATAGTACATGATGGAATTAACGCCCGTTATTTGCTGAACGATGGCAATTCCGATTCCAAGAAAGACGATTCTCCGTATCCATGGGACGGTCAAATCCTTATATGTCGCTTTTTTAACATGGTTTTCCTCATCGAATGTCGCTTTGATTCCCTGAAATTCCGATTCTGCCTCATCCATTATACGTATTCTTTTCAAAACCTTCAGGGCCTCTTCATTTTTGTTCTTGGACACAAGCCACCTTGGACTTTCAGGCAACCTGATCATGCCAAAGAAAAGAAGTATGGCTGGAAGTGATGCAATGGCCAGCATGTAACGCCAAACATGTGAACTGTCACCCATCGTTGTCCCAAGAATGGCATTGAAGATGAATGCAAGCAGCTGTCCGCTAACAATCATTAATTCATTTTGGGTGACGATCCGGCCGCGTCGTTCAGCTGGAGACATTTCCGCCAAATAAGTAGGAACGGTTACTGACGCACCGCCTACCGCAATGCCGAGTAGAAAACGGCAGGCAATCATGACCGTAACACTCGGTGCAAACGTGCATCCAAGGGTGGAAAAGAAAAAAAGTACCGAAAGAAAAAGAATGTTTTTTCGGCGGCCCGCATAATCCGAAAGTCTGCCTCCCAGAAAAGCTCCAAGTGCCGCGCCTAAAAGAAGTGAACTGGCAACAAGTCCTTGCGTAAGTGAATTGAGGTTAAGTTGATCCGCTTCGGACATGAACGGCAAGGCACCGTTAATGACACCTGTATCATATCCGAACAAAAGACCGCCTAACGTCGAGATAATAATAATCTTGCGTAAGAATGCCATTTGATTTCCATCATTATTCAAATTAATCACTTCTTTCCCGTTTTTAATCTTGAACTAGGAGCAGCCTTTTTTTTATATATTTGCGAGCGATTAATGCGTATTCCAATGGATGGGCAACCGACGGATCTTGTTCCGCCTCTACTACAATCCAGCCTTTATAATGATTTTCCAGTAATGTATGGTAAGCTTCCACAAAGTCAATGCAGCCGTCACCAGGCACCGTGAACATGCCGGCTAAAAAAGATTCTTGAAATGATTTTCCAACTTTTCGGCACTGCTCCATCACGCTATGCCTTACATCCTTGAAATGAACGTGCCCAATGCGGTCGATATGCTTTTGCAGAAGGGACATGCAATCGCCATCCGATACATAAATATGTCCAGTATCATATAACAGTTGCACTTTCTTTTCGGTATTTTCCATAAGGCGGTCAATTTCACTCAGTGTCTGGACGCCCGTCCCCATGTGGTGGTGATACACCAGTTTTAAGTTGTAAAGTCCTGCAATTTCCCCTAACCGATTCAGGCCCGTACACAATATTCCCCATTCTTCATCAGTAAAGCGGGGCTTTTTCTTAAATACATCGTACCTTTCGCCTTGGATACTGTAGGTCTGTTCGGATACTACCGCTACATCTCCATCGACAGCCTGTAAATATTTGCAGTGTTCATGGAAATCCTGTTCTGCTTTGTCGATGCCATCACGGATGATGAAACTGCTGAACCACTGACCGGCTATTTTTAAGTTCCGAAGCTTCAGCTCTTTGTTCAGGACCTTCGGTTCCGGGAAGAAACCTCCTACTTCGGTCCCCTGAAATCCCGCCACGACAATATCGCTTAAAAGGTGGGATAAGGTGTTTTCAGCTCCGATTTCCGGTATGTCATCATTACGCCAGCCAATTGGGGCAATCCCCCACGAAATCTCCTGCATTTTCCGACTTCCCCCTTTTAATATTGTTTGGCCATTTTTAATTTTTCTTGTCTCGCTTCATATGCCCTTTGTATACTTTTCCGTTCAGAGACCTCTGCCACGCCAACATTCCACCAGGAGTCATAACCATCCGTCATCGTTTTCGGCAGAACCTTCATTTCTATTAATGTAGATGCCGACTGTTTCTTTGCATCCTCCAATGCAGCTTTCAGCTCATCGACAGTATTGGCCCGATAAGTTTTGGCTCCATACCCTTCGGCTACTTTTGCGTAATCAATATTCATGATTTGATTATCATGTGTTCTGAACTCACAGCAATATGTTCCGCTGCCATTCTCCATTTGCAGATTGTTGATGCAGCCAAATCCAGAATTATCAAACAATAAAATGTTGATTTTATGATTATATTGAATGGCTGTAATCAATTCCGAATGGAGCATCAGAAAACTGCCGTCCCCTACCATTGCATAGACTTCCCGGTCTGGATGGGCAAGCTTAGCTCCTAAAGTTCCTGCAATTTCGTACCCCATGCAGGAGAATCCATATTCAAGATGGTACGTGTTTGGCACGCTTGAATGCCAGAGGCGCTGCAAGTCACCCGGAAGTGATCCGGCTGAACCGACCACCACACTTTCCTGATCGACCGTATCGTTTATTGCGATCATCGCAGTGGATTGTGCCAATTCAGTTTTTAATGCATCCGAGTATTCATTCAAGACTTGCTGTGAAAACTGGCTTTTGATTTCAGGCATGAAATTTTCACGGCTGAAAGTGACTTGACTTAAACGGGTTCGTTCGGAAAGCCACTCCTCCTTCCAATCTCCAAGCATCTCCCCATATTCGGTTTCATAGCCTACTAGTAACGCTTCAAGGTTCTCAAGCGCTACTTTTGCATCAGCGACGACCTGAAATCCATCTAATTTATAGGTTTGAAGGCGGCTGACGTTAATGTTCAAAAACTTTGTCCTTTCAAAATCAAATGCAGTTTTGGAAGACGTCGTAAAGTCCGTATAGCGGGTCCCGACACCAATTACGAGATCTGCCTGGCGGGCAGCCTTATTGGCAGCCATCGTACCGAGAATGCCGACACCGCCCAAATTCTTAGGAAAAGATGATTCCACCGTCGATTTACCTGCCTGTGTTTCCACAAGTGGAATGTTATGCTTTTCTGCCAGCTTCATCAAAATATCCCGAGCCCCGGAATATCTTGCTCCGCCACCGACGATGATGATCGGCTTCTTACTTGCTCTAATTCTCTCGGTAGCTCCTTGCAGTTCACGTTCTACCGGAACTTTCCGATCTAAATAATGGACGCGTTTTTCAAAAAAATGTTCATCGAAATCGAATGCTTCCCCTTCTACGTCCTGTGAGATGCATATCGTCGCTGGCCCGGCTTTCCCGGGATCGGTCATCACCTCGAAGGCCCGGATCAGACTGGACATGAGCTGCTCAGGGCGAGTGACGCGATCCCAATATCTTGATACTGCCAGAAAAGCGTCATTAGTTGTGATCGCCGTACTATGCTCATGCTCAAGTTGCTGAAGAACCGGATCCGGCTGACGTGTCGCAAATGTATCAGCAGGAAGTAAGAGGACAGGAATATTGTTGGCGAGTGCCGTCCCCGCTGCCGCTATCAAGTTTGCCGAGCCTGGCCCGGCAGATGTAGTGACGGCATAAATTTTCCTTCTTAGCATTTCCCGGCTGTAGGCGATTGCAGCGTGTGCCATCCCTTGCTCATTCTTTCCTTGAATCACTTTCAAGTGGCCAGCGTCCTGTTCGAGTGCCTGACCAATTCCAACGACATTCCCATGGCCGAATACATTAAATATCCCTTCTACAAACGGAGACTCTTCACCATCAACATGAATGTACTGCTGATTTAAAAACTTGATCAAAGCCTGGGCTGTAGTCAACCTCACTGTTCCCATCTTCTGTTCACCCCTCTATGTAGATAAATTCCTTACACGCGTTCGGCAATTAAATCCTCTATTTCTTCTGCAACAGGCATCGCCTCAGATGAACTGTGCTTGCTTACAACTATGGAAGCGGAAGCACTGCCAAACTTCAAAGCGCTTTCAATCCCTTTGCCGCGCACTAACGCATATAAGAAAGCGGAAGCATATGAATCCCCTGCGCCGAATGTTTTCAATACTTTCGTCTTATAGGACTTCGCTTTAAATACTTCTCCTGATTTGGCATAGGCATATGAACCCTCGACGCCGTGTTTGATGACGACCAGGTCTGCGGAATGTTCAAACAAGTAACGGACGGTCCTTTCATTCGTACCTTTTTCGGTATTTTCCATTACATCATATTCATCACGTGTGCCAATCAAAATGTCTGATTGCTCTGCGACTAACGAATAGTAAACGGAGGTTTCTTCAATGGAATTCCATGTATAGGGACGGTAATCCAATTCAAATATGACTTTTACATCATTTCTTTTCGCAAGGCTGACTGCTTTTAAAACCGCCTCACGTGATGGACTTTTTGCTAAAGCCGTTCCTGAAACCAATAGAATCTTTGATTTTTTGATATATTCTTCATGCACTTCCGAAGGTGCTAAATGAAGGTCGGCTACATCATCCCGATACATCAGGATACTGCATTCTTCAGGACTTTTAATTTCCGTGAAGGCCAGTCCCGTTTTATGCCCTTCTTGATCGATTACCATATTCGATGTATCAACACCTGCCCTACGCATATAACTCTCGATGAAACGGCCGTGCTGATCATCCGCAAGCTTACCGATGAATCCGACTTTCAAGCCTAATTTTGCACTTCCGATGACAACATTGGCAGGTGAACCGCCCACGTATTTTGTGAATGTCATGGTCTCTTCCATCGGACGGTTATATTCATTGGCATTCAAGTCGATGCAGGCACGGCCAATGGCAATCAAGTCAAATTCCTTATCGATATTAAATGTATAGTTCATCCGGTTAACAGCTCCTTTTCCTTTAACGATTCAGGATCCACTCGTGATCGGGATCATTGAAAAATTTCCATGTCCTTGTCGGACCGGCCATAACATTCAAATAATAGGATTCATAACCGTCAGGTACGCCTACCGGATGATAACCGGCCGGTACAAGTACGACATCGCCGTTTTCAACCGACATGGTCTCATCAATCGAACGGTCATCTGTATATACTCGCTGAAAAACGAATCCTTGAGGCGGGTTCATTTCATGATAATAGGACTCTTCCAATAACGACTCATTTGGTAAGTTATCCTGATCATGTTTATGCGGAGGATAGCTCGACCAGTTTCCGCTTTCTGTATATACTTCAACCACCAGAAGGCTATTCGCATACTGAGCTGAATCCGGTAATATATTATGCACCATCCGCTTATTGCTCAAAATGCCCCTATGTTCCACGTCAACATCCCCCGCTTTAATCCATTTAGTCGGAAGTTGCTTATCAGAAGGCGAATAACACAGCGCCACTCTGGCCTTGGTTATCGCTTCCAATTTAAAGCCTCTATCATTTGACACGTAAATGCTATCAGTCGGCACTTTATCAAATACACTATCGCGTGTGCCTAAATCCTGGTATACATTTTCGCCAACAGCCACATTGATTTTTCCCGTAAGAGCGACAATGCAGCATTCCGTTTTATTCAACAATTCCGTATACTCAGCACAAGGAGCCAGCTCCACTATTTTGAATTCAACAAATTCTAAAGGGGAATTTCCTTTCGTTACTGCTTGAACGACTGTAACACCTTCAGCGACCTCTTTTTTTACCGGTTTTTGAAGCAGTTTACTCATATGTACCTCCTAGTTTTCAAAAAATCCGGCCCGTATCCAAACGGGCCATCTTGTAAGGCTTTTTCGTTTCACTTATTTCACGTAGCGTGCAGTCACCATTTTTTTACGTGTATAGAACTCCACACCGTCGGTTCCATTTGCATGAAGATCACCATAGAATGAATCTTTATATCCAGAGAATGGGAAGAATGCCATGGGTGCTGGAACACCCACGTTAATGCCCAACATCCCGGCATGTATCGTTTCACGGAACTGGCGTACATCAGCAGCACTGTCCGTATAAAGGCAAGCCCCGTTAGCCAGTGCTGAAGCATTGGCTATCTCAACGGCTTCCGTTAAATCTTTGGCACGGACAACGGAGAGCACTGGTGCAAAAATTTCATCTTGCCAGATTTTCATTTCCTGTGTCACATGATCAAAAATCGTAGCCCCTAGGTAATATCCATTACCGCTTGCTGCCTTATCTTTACGTCCATCACGTACTAGGGTCGCGCCCTGAGCTATACCTGATTCGATGTAATCGATGGTCCTCTTCTTAGCTCCTTCCCGGATCACAGGTCCTAGAAAAACGCCGTCATCCAGACCATTCCCGATCGTAATGGCATCAGCTGCCTGTTTCAATTTTCCAACTAGCTCGTCCGCTACACTTTCTTCTACGACAACAACCGCAGCGGCCATGCAACGCTCACCGGCAGAGCCAAAAGCCGCACTTGTTATTTCCTTGGCTGTCATATCAAGATTTGCATCTTTCAAGACAATCGAGTGATTCTTCGCTCCCGCAAGAGCCTGGACGCGCTTCAAGTTAGCCGTGCCTGTTTTATACACATATTCTGCAACTGGCTGTGAACCGACGAAGGAGATGGCTTTCACATCTTCATGCTCCAGAAGCCCATTAACCACATCATGTGCTCCATTGACGATGTTCAGTACTCCTTTAGGAAGACCTGCCTCCTCAAACAGTTCAACAATGCGTGCTGCAAGCAATGGTGTACGTTCAGATGGCTTTAACACGAATGTATTGCCACATGCGATCGCAAGCGGGAACATCCAGCAAGGGACCATCATTGGAAAGTTAAATGGGGTGATGCCGCCGATTACACCGATTGGGTAACGGTACATACCCGATTCAATGTTTGTCGCGATATCCGGAAGCTGCTTGCCCATCATCAGCGTAGGTGCCCCCGCCGCAAACTCGACACACTCGATGCCCCGCAGTACTTCACCCATTGATTCCGATAGGCTTTTACCATTTTCGATAGTGACCAGCTTAGCAAGTTCTTCCCAATTTTCCACAAGGAGCTGCTGATATTTGAACAATATTCGAGCCCGTTTCGGGACAGCGACCTGCGACCACTTTTTAAAAGCCTCATCCGCCACTTGAACGGCACGATTCACATCTTCCCTAGTTGAAAGTGGCACCTCGGCAATTGCCTCACCAGTTGCAGGGTTGAATACAATTTCCGTTTCCTTTGAAGTGGACTCAATCCACTTACCATTTATATAGTTTTTTAATTTTTTCACCTCATGTGTTACTGAAGACATGTTTTTTCCTCCTTAAAATAAAGTATTTTGTTAGATTATCAAGCCAGTATAACCATCGCCGTCAATGAAATCGATTTCATTTGACTATGGAAGAAATCCTTCCATGTTTTTTTAGGATTAATCAATAAATTTTCTAGCCAATCCTAATATTCAAGAATATATTCTGCGAATGAAATCGATTTCATTTCTTATCAGGGGTCTACCTTAAGAAAAAGTAAGGACCAAACCACTCCCCCTTAATTTATAGCCTGTACATAACCTTGATTCGGGATGAAATCGATTTCATTTACTTTATAAGGAAATACTACAATGAAAAATTTTCCCTGTAAACACTTTTTTTGTATTTTTTGAAATATTCTCTCTTCTACACATTTCAAAACATTGATAAATATGGAAATGTGCTGAATTATTTAATAAAAAAAACATCTTCAGCGGTTTTAAAAACTGACCAATACTTTATTTTATCGGTAGTGGTATTTTGATATATTAATATTCCTAAACTCAATTGACTTTATCATAGGAATTCCAGCTAACAATAATATCCCTAGTTTTTCATATAAGTAATCTTTTCAGACTATTCCTGCTCCCCTTTTCTTTACATTTCCATGAATGTCTCCATCCTAATGAAAATAAATGATATTTTACTATATCAACAGACTTGGAATTACATAACCTATCCCGAGATTTAATCAACAAAAAGAGGCACCCATAATGGGAGCCTGAATTTTAGTGAAGGTAAGCTATTATATGTGAACGGTAACCATTCCGTATCCTTATGCTAACAAGATGACTGAGAAATGGGATATTCCACCCAGTTACTTATTTGTACGGAATTTAAAACAGGCTAGCTTAAGGTCAGTTATTTCACTGCCTTTTTAATAGCCTTCACTTCATATAATGAACCTTCCGAACTGACGATATATTCAGGCTTTGGTTTCCCTAGGTTTGCTTTATGGCCTGCGATATGGGCTTCACTCTTTTCCCACTGCTTCCAATGCGCCTCCGACTCCCAATTGATCATAATGATGACCTCTTCATCCCCGCGTCGCACTTTTTTCATCATTACACTTAAATCGATGAACCCTTCCTGCTTTTCTATGATCCCTTCCCCGCTGAACCGTTTTACTACTTGTTCTGCATTACCTTCCTTTACCACCATTTTTCTCATTTGAACGAACAATATGAACAACTCCAATCGATATACTTGTATTTGATCATTTTATTCGATAACGATTCTCATTGTCAATTAATGAGACTTTTACTTAAGTGCACTACTTAAAAATTCTGATTCCCAAAAACAAAATAAAAAATGGATCAGGAAGTCTTGCATATCTTCCTGATCCATTTTTTATTGTCACTCACCTTTTATCTTTAAGACTTTTGGGAACATAGTCATTCAGTTTGTTAAATAAAGAAGTAATGTAGGAGCTGAGTTCGAATCGATCCTCCTGAACAAATTCAACTAAAGACACTCCATTCTTTTTCATAACTTTTCCCCCTTTAAGTTTTTATCCCGGTGCATGAACTTTTCAGCAACTAATACCTGTGAATCCCGCCATTAGCGCACTTACACTCTTCTCTCCATCGTTTCTTTATTTGATTATACAAGAAAGCGCTTACAATGTAAAATATTATAATTCTATAGATTGCTATTTACTTAGTATGTTCCAGGTAAATGAAGTTTTTTCATCGGCATATTTATGGTTATCAGCTTTGCTGGCTATTCAGTGTACATTCCATATCCTAACTACTTGTCTTGTTCACAGAGAATAAAATTTCAGGAAATGCCCTTCAATATTTCAGTTAAACGTAGGAACTCTTCCTTATCACGATTTCTTAATGAGTCATCGATTTCTTTTTCGATTTGTGCTTTCCGGTAATCACTAAGGGCCTTTTTTAAAACCATTTCAGCCATCTCTTCAGGTTCAAGCGATGTTCCTGGCAATTGCTTCTCCATACGAAACCAACTCCTTAACCTTTTTTCTATTATACTAAATAACTTGGAGATTATTATTATTTATTAAAATCTTATCCTTTCCTCTTTTTCATTTTTCATTTCCTTATCCACATGATTTCCACTTTGCCACTCTTCTATACACAAAATTTCTAAATATTCGGTTTTCTAATCAGTAACATATTTTCTTTTTATCCACTTAGTCATTTTACCCGGGAAGATCGGATCATTTATTTCCATTACTTTAGAATTAATTATATGCCATTACAGGTGAAGGGAGCTAAGTTATTTGCTTCATTTTTTCAGAAAAGTCAGAAATATATTGACCAGTATGGACAGCCCCTCTAAAATAATCTGAATAATCAAGTTTTTTTACTTATATTCATTTACCATCATTTTTGTTCATTTCGGCTTTATTTATCGTTGAAAACAATTTTGATGAAAAACTTTGCATTAAAGGAGCATTTATCATGAAAAAAAGTCGAGTTCTTTTCGCTAGTTTAGCGGGTTCCGTTATTGAGTGGTACGATTTCTATTTATACGGAACAGCAACGGGCCTGGTTTTTACGACGCTATTCTTTCCCAATCATGATCCAGCGATTTCACTTCTTCTCGCCTTTGTCACATTCGGGGCTGGTTATGCAGCCCGTCCAATCGGCAGCATCCTGTTCGGGCATATGGGTGATCGCATCGGACGGAAGGCAGCACTCATGTTCACCCTTATTGGTATGGGAGGGAGTTCAATGCTAATCGGTGTTCTGCCCACTTATGCCCAGGTTGGGTTGGCCGCCCCCGCCATCTTGGTGGTGCTGAGGTTGATTCAAGGAATTTCCTTGGGAGGTGAATGGGGCGGAGCCATCCTATTGGCAACGGAATCTGCTCCTAAAGGTGTCCGTGGGTTATATGGATCCATTCCCCAACTAGGGGTCCCCATCGGCTTGGTTGCCGGCTCGTTCAGCCTAACCCTCATCAGCTCCTTGACAACCGATGCCCAATTTTTATCTTGGGGTTGGCGGATTCCATTCCTTTTAAGCGGTGTACTGATCGGGTTGGCAATTTGGGGAAGGAGTGGCATTGAAGAAACGCCGGAATTTAAAGCGCAGAAAGATAGCGGCGATCTTGCGAAAGTTCCCATTATTGAAACATTGAAACACGATTGGAGAAGTGTGCTGCAAGTGATCGGACTAAAAATTGGGGACGGCTTCTTCAATGTATTCATCATGTCCTATGTTCTCGTCTTTACTACGCTATATTTTGGTTATTCCCAAGATTCAGCTCTTACCGGTTTAACGATTGGCTGCGCTACAATGCTGATTACCATTCCTGTCATTGGTTACATTTCAGATTTCATTGATCGAAAAATCATCTATTTTGGGGGCCTGACTCTCCTTTTCGTCTTGGCCATCCCATATTTCACAATGATTGGGCGTGGGGTTGGCTGGTTCTACATGATGCAGGCAGTTGTACTCGGTGTCATCTGGGGAGCCATTTTTTCCACACAAGGGACATTATTCTCGGAGCTCTTTCCAGCCAAGGTCCGTTATACTGGATTATCCGTCGGTTATCAGGTCGCGGCAGCCATTGCGGGTTTCGGTCCGCTCATCTGGACCGCCATGGCAGAATCATATGGCCCATCCCCTTTGGTATTTGGCGGATTCATGATGGCAGGTCTCGCGATTTCCCTGGCGCTTTGTATATTATCCCCGCATTTCAGCAGAAGAAAAGAAAAGGATCAAACACTCAAACCACATAAGCTGGATTTGAACTGATTCTAAAATCTCTTGCATGAGTAATAACAGAGGCTGCACGTCCTATCACTCGGACAAGCGGCCTCTGTTTTTTTACAATGCATATACCACCCTATACTTGTTTACTTCCTACAATCTCCAAAAGATCAGTGAGCGTCCGGATTTCATAGGTGGGCTTGATTCCCAGATCATTATCCTTTTGATGGGGATTGTACCAGCATGTATCCATTCCATAATTCAAGCCGCCCTGTATATCTGAAGTCAAGGAGTCACCCACTATCAACGCTTTCGATTTATCTGTGATCTTTAACTTGGAAAATGCATAATCAAAAATCCCTCTATCAGGCTTCTGAAACCCAGCCTCTTGGGAAACTATCAAGGTCTCAAAGGTGTTGCAAAGGGCTGACCCGCCGATCCTTGCTGTCTGCACTGCCGTGAAGCCATTTGTTATAATAGCAAGCCGGCATCCTCCAAGCTTCTCGCAAACCTCTATAGCCCCGGGCAGAAGATGTATTTCCTTTCCCAAATGTCCTAGGTACGCACGGCTGAACGCATCCGCATCCATATCAAGCCCATGCTTCAGGAACAACCGCTTGAACCTTTCCACTCCCAGAATGGTTAAATCTATATGCCCCTGTTCCAAATCCCTCCATAATACCTTACTGATTTCTTGGTAGCATCCCGCATAATCCTCCGCCCCTGTTGGCAAACCAAACTCTAAAAAGGCTTCATGCAGCGCATTCTTTTCCGATATTCCAAAGTCTAGCAAAGTATCATCAACATCAAATAATATAATTTCGTATTTCATCGCTGCCTCCATAATCATTTTAGTCCAACTTAACACATTTCCTTTAATTACGTATTAATTATGCAAATTCATGGTAAATACATACTGCAAGCTTGGAAAAATTGCGGGAACGTAAAGAAGATATCATTCCCCTTACGTACAATTTTTTAAATAAGTTCAATGAAAGGTAAAATAAAGTCATTTCGGAAGAATGCTTGAACCTATTAATTCATTATTCATGGCCCGGCAATGTACGCCAGCTCGAAAACTTGATTGAACGGTTGGTCATAATAAGTGACTCCGTTATCCTGATATCCGACTTGCCTGAAATGATAACCGAGAACGTTGAACAGGTCACACAGATTGATCTCCCCACTTCACTCGATAAAGCAMTTGATGAAACGAAACGGATATTGATCAGGAAATCTTACCAAACATATAAATCATCAAGGAAAGTCGCGAAGGACCTCTCTATCAGCCAAACGAAAGCCTCAGCGTTGATCCGGGAGTACTGTGGGGACTTAATGAATAAATAGGTACCATGGAAATGACAATGCTTGTTTAACTTTAAACAAGTCCATTTTCCCCCACCCGACATGCTGGTTATTCGTTGCTAGTGATCATGGTGAATGGTAAACACTTATATTCCAATTCAAATGAGCTCCCATTGTTAATCGCGGCGACTTCTTCTTGTTTAAATCACTTAGCTATTAAATTCAGGTATGAACAAAAAAATAAGAGACTTCCCCTTTGCGGGAAAGTCTCTTATTTTTAAGAAGATCCTACTATTTTTTCGCCTCTCGGCTTTGTACTATTTGCATCTGGTTCTCTTGTGATGCCAATTTGATTGAATTTATCATTAATGGACAGTTTGTATGTCAATGATCCTGTGCCGGCTTCATCAGGCTTGAAAGTTCCTGCATTTGTCCGTTTTCCATCTTTCAGTAACCACACCTGATACACCTCGGACTTCTGAAGGCTAGGCAAATTCTGAATCTGAACGATTAACCTTCTTTCTTCACCTTGCTGCAAAATGTATGCAGCACCGTCCGTATTCATATTTACAGCGGTTTTATCGGCAGGCTGCAAAGATAGCGACGTTTTAACCTCCATTGGCAGATTGATAGCTGCAAGTTCTTTTTTCAGTTGAATATTGGAATATAACAGCACAAACGCCAAAACCAGTGCAGCCAGCAAGAGACCTGAAGTGACTGGTGTAAACTGCTTAAAGAAAAAAACACTCCAATTCTTTTCCCTTCTCACCGGAACTTCATCGTCAGTCTCAAAGACAAAATCCATAACCTCTGATTTCAGGGAAGATGAAGGTTCCATTTCTTCAAAATCCCATTTCAATGAATTCCAGGCTTCTGTCATTTGTTCATACTCCCTAGTGCATTCAGAGCAGTGCATTAAGTGTTCCGTGAATGCCTTTTTTTCTTTTTCTCCCAGTTCACCCGATAAAAATGAAAGCAGGTTAGCGCACTCTGTATTCATTTACAAACCACCTACTTCCAAATGCTTTTTCAACAATTTAAGCGACTGGTGAAGTCTGCTCTTGATGGTACCAACCGGTTCATTTTCAATTTTGGCAATTTCCGTTAACGAGTACCCTTTCCAATACAGTAAATCAATCAGCCTTTTTTGCGGCTTGCTTAACTTATTTTTTGCCTTGGCAATTTCACTGTGCAATAGCCCATTTTCTATATCATTATTAGGATCTTCTATGTCTATTGGATGACTCATGTCCATGTGTTTGTTATTCCGGATATGAACGCTGTCTTTACGGACATAATCCACACACACATTTCGTGTAACGGTCAAAAGCCAGCTGACAAAGTGCCCCTTTTCGGGATTGTAACTGCTTTTTGTGGTCCAGAGCTTTAAAAAGACCAACTGCACAATCTCCTTTGTTTTTTCAGCATTTCCATTTGTGAACTTAAAAATATAACCATAGATTAATTTAATATAGCGGTCATAAAGTTCTTCCAGAGCAGGACGATGCTTTTTCATGACTAATGCCATCAATTCCTTATCAAGTTTTTCTTTCAATCGCACCTGCAACTCCTCACAAGTAAATTTGGAAAAAATGTGTAACAGGAACGACCATCACTGATCGTCCCTTTTTTCTTATTTTGGAAAAATAGTCTTATTATTCACAATATACCAAACATTTTTTACACCTTCACCATTGACATCTCCCGCTGCCTTATCATTCGCAAAATAGTAGAGTGGAAATCCTTTGTACGTCACCTGCTCTTCCCCTGTATCTTCCCTTTGAATGGTTCCAAAGTCATTTTCCTCAAATCCTTTAGGGACAGCAAAATCGCTTTCCATGAACGGCGGCCATTTTTTCAGACAATCACCCATGCAATTGCTTTTTCCTGATTTATCATTCTTGAAATAGTAAAGTGCCATTCCCTTGGAATCAGCCAGGTATTCGCCTAATGGTTCACTTTCCAATAATTTTAGGGTTACCGCTTTTTCATCGGCAGTACCACTAACAGCTTGATCCTTTTCGGGTGAATCCTTCGCTTCATTTCCACATGCCGCCAATACTAAGACCATCATAAAAACTGAAAATACCATCCACTTTTTCATATACTCTCACTCCTCATAAATTTTACTTCCATCCCCATTTTTGAAACACTTGATGGGATTCTTCCGTTTTAAGATAAGCAATGAATTGTTTTGCCCTTCTCTTGTTTCCACTCTTACTTGTTATGCTTACCGGGGTCCCTCTATAGAGCTTGTCTTCCTCAGGGAGTTGAACCAGGTCCGTCACATCCGCCAGACGGTAATGCCAGGATTCATATGTAATCCAGGCGTCCAATTTAGAATTCGCCTTCCATAAATTAATAGCTTCTGCACTGGACTTCACTGAAATGTCAATATTCCTGCTAATTCCAGGAATCAATCCTTTTCTTCCAGCTAAATCTTCCCATAGCCCCAGTTGCCCGGCTCCATTAACATCCACAATCTTTACGCCCTTCTTCGTTAAATCCTCCAATGACTGGATATCCTTTGGGTTTCCTTTTCTAACCAGAATTCCAGCTGACCGTGCATACAATTCTGTACGGTTTTTTCCATCAAGGACCTCCGGATGATCATGCATGAATTCTGTTAGCATATACTCGGACCCCCCGTATATGATATCCGCATCCTGTTTGGCTTGATCAATCCATTTTTCTTCGGGTCCCGCTGTTACTTCAACTTTTATCCCCGTTTCTTTGGTGAATCGTTCCGCCACTTCCTTGATAGGTCCAAGAGKGCCACCTGGACCGTAAACTTTTACGACATCGTTGACAGCTTGCCCCCGATTCGAACCCATTTCCGGTGAAAATCCTAACAGTACTAGCATCAATGATATCCACCCTACAAAAATGACCTTTTTCAAGTCTTTCTTCTCCCCCTTCTAAAAAGCCTTTGTACTATAGATAACGGGACAAACTTCCAAACGGTTTGAAAAAAATCATTAATTATTTTTTAACTTGCTGCAAAGTACATCTGATGATTTCCAGTTTTCTCAACCCGCAGCAAAAAAACCATTCGGAAACGGAATGGTTGCAGACTGTAGACAAACTCCATAATAATTGAGTCTTTCTACATTTTATAAGTTTTTAAATTTGGCCGTTGATTGGAACGTAGGGCCCTCGGCGCCATTGCGTCTGCGGGTTCTCCCATGGAAGCGCTTTTCTAAGCAGGGGTCTCATACCTTTCAATCAACTTTGTTTTAACATTAAGATAGAGCTCCTTTTAAATTAAATATCAAAAAATCGGCAGAAAAGCTTAGCTTGATTTGCTTCCCTTTCTCTGTCTATTTCTTTTACGGATCATAGCAATCACCAACAATAACAGAGGAATAATCGTTTGCATCAAAACTCCATGAAAAGGGAAGGCGACGATATCATATCGACTGACATCCATGGAGCTGGGATACGACCAAAAGCTGAATTCTACAATCAAAATCCCTATCGGCCATACAACAGGACGATAGTCGGAGAGATTCAGCCACTGCGAGGTACCCAAAGCAGCCGCATAATAAAACACGGAAATTTTCACAAACGCTCCTACTATCCATACGGCCATGATGGCGGACTCCAGATGTTCAAAAAAGTCGGCCAAACTGATGTACCGAGATACATTCATCACGGGATAATTCTTTGTTGATGTTGTTGACCCGAGTATAAAAAGAACCATAAGATTCACCACAATTAACGTAATCATCACGGCAAAAACAGACATCATCCCGGATTTCATCCCTTTTTTCATATCGGTTAAAAAAGGGAGGAGAAAAATCATCAGAAAAAACTCGCTGAACCATCCACCCGGTACAATCGAGCCCTTGATTGGAGGCATAATTCCATTCCCCAATATCGGGAATATATTCTTAAATTCAAGATCAGGGCCCAGGAGGGCGATTAAAATTAGGATTGGAAAGATAAAAACGGGAACCAACAATTGGGCAGCTCTCCCCATCACCTCTATCCCTCCGCGTACGATAAAGGCACAAAGGAGTACCATCAATGCCATGATCACGCTAATCGGGGTTTTGACCAGAAAAGAGTCGACAATGAATTCCCCGTAACTTCTTAGGATCTGCCCTGTGATCGGGATATAAAAAAACAAGAATAAAAAACCGAGAATTTTCCCCGGAATCCGGCCAATTATCTGTTCACTGAATTGGATAACCGTTTGTTTCGGATAAAGTTTGTGAAGTTTATAAGTGATATACACCGTCGCATACCCGATGAGGGACGCCAAAATGGGGGAAAGCCATAAATCAGTTTTAGCATATTTCGCTGTGATGCTTGGAACACCGAGAACAGCCGTTGCCACAATCGTTGGATACAACATGAATGCCATTTGTAAAGATGAAATTTTTCCTTTCTCCATCATCTTCCTCCTTTCCTTGATAGTATGAAAATTTGAAATCACAAAGCCCACTGATCGTTTTACTTTTTCATAAACTCTTCAATCGGCTTAAAAAAGAGTTTCAATCCATTCGGCTGGTTTCGGTTCCTTTACGATTTCTTTTCCTTACAACAGCAATCAACAACAATAACAGAGGAATAATCGTTTGCATCAACATTCCTTGTAACGGAAAGACGTTGATATCATTACGACTGACATCCACAGAGCTAGGCAGCGACCACAAACTGAATATGACAATCAAAATCCCTATCGGCCATACAACAGGTCGGTAGTCGGAGAGATTCAGCCACTGCGCTGTACCTAAAGCAGATACATAATAAAAAACGGAAATTTTCACAAACGCCCCCACTATCCATACCGCCATGGCGACGGATTCTACATGTTCAAAAAAGTCGGCAAAACTGATGTATCGAGATGCATTCATCAAGGGGTAAAGCTTTGTGGATGTTGTTGACCCAAGTACAAAAAGAACCGTAAGATTCACCACAATTAACGTCATCATCACGGCAAACACAGTCATCATACCGGACTTCATCCCTTTTTTCATATCTACCAAAAAAGGAAGAAGAAAAATCATCAGGAAAAACTCGCTGAACCAGCCACCCGGTACAATCGAACCCTTGATAGGGGGCATTATACCATCCGCCAATACCGGGAATATATTCTTGAATTCAAGATCAGGAATCAGTAAAATGATTAAGATAAAGATTGGAAAAATGAAAACAGGTACAAACAATTGGGCAGCCCGCCCCAACACTTCTATCCCCCCTCGTACGATGAACGCACATAGAAGCACCATCGATGCCATGATCACACTAATCGGGGTACGTACCAGAAAAGAGCCCACAACAAATTCTGCGTAGCCTCTAACGATTAGCCCCGTGTTCTGGATATAAAAAAACAAGAGTAAAAAACCGAAAATTTTCCCCGGAATCCGACCAATGATCTTTTCAGTGAATTGGATCACCGTCTGTTTTGGATAAAGTTGGTGCAGTTTATAAGCGATATACACCGTCAGATATCCTATGAGCGCAGCAAAAATGGGGGACAACCATAAATCAGTTTTGGCATATTTGGCTGTGATGCTGGGAACCCCGAGAATAGCCGTTGCCACAATCGCCGGATACAACATGAATGCCATCTGCAGAGATGAAATTTTCCCTTTCTCCATCTGCTTCCTCCTTTCTTAATAGAATGAAATTAATCCCGCAACACCCACTAATTGACTCACTTTTCCATAAACTCTCCAAATGGCCTAAAAAGAGTTTCCACCCATTGAGTTGGCCCTGACATCTGTGGGAGATTGAACATGGATAGAACCAAGCCAGTGAGGAGCAGTGTAAGAAATGCCACTTTATCTTTTTTAGGATTTTGTTTCATTTTCGGCCATTCATACAAAATGATTAAAGCTACGATCACGGTTGTACAAATAAAAGCCCCCCATCTCACTTGTCCTTCACCTCATTTTCAGACAACCCCGCCGGTTTGTTTATATAGCCCTGTCTTCGAATATGGGCCGCAACATCGACTTCCACTTCTATTTCCGCGAATATCTCATCCCAGTGGTTATCTACCTTATTAAACTGTTTAGGATATTTCCGATAGAAATCTTTACCCAATCCTAAAATGTCCGATTTCTTATGCTGAATATGCAGAAAAGCCATCCTAATGCGATTTTCTATATCTGTTTGATATGCTCGTTCTGCTGCTTTTAGAGACTTAGGATTTGAAAGGTTTAAATTCGTTCCATTTTGTATAACAGCTCCATCCGTATTTATTTTCACCAACAATTTCCATTTATCATTGGTAATTTGCGGGATAATCTTGACTTTGGCTGACACTGGACTTAAAGATATCTTCCCTTTCACCCCTTTGGGTTGGAAGGTCACGGTGTATGATTCCACTTCATCCCTTAACCACAATAGCCCTCTAGTTTCCTTTTCAGTCATCGTTCCAGTCATTTTATCTTTTTTGAACACGGCCGTTCCGAAAATGTAAGGAATTCCCTGTAATTTCGTTTGCCCTTTCGCTGGTGGTAAAATTTTAACGATTGGAAGTGCGGCAGCTCGAGGCGTGCCGGTTAACATTTCATCCAAATCCTGTAGTGTGACCAGCATCCCAATATGTAAATCAGATAGTTCTCTAAGTACTTCCCCTGAATAGTTTTCCAGGGGTGGCAAAGATTCAAGAATAGGCTTTGCTTCCCCTTTGCTGACATACACATTTGCTTTCTCTCTTGGCTGAGGATGGCGCAGCAAAAAATCCAGCTGCTCTTGGATTCCTTCCTTCGCTAACTTTTCACCGAATACAAAAACTTTACAATGTCCCCAAAATACTTTTCGCGGAAGCTTGCTTTGAAGCTTAGACAATGCATCTGAAATATTGGAGCCTTTTTCATTTCTCACCATTGTCGTAACCCCACCTCCCCCTTGACTGCTCCCTCCTTGACCGCCTCCACTGCTTATTGAACTTGGAATAAAGACTTGGACGGATAGTTCGATTTGATTATTACCCTTCTTATCGATGGCGGCTGCTGTGACAATCGCCAAATCAGTGATTTCTATTCGATCCCAACAACCGCTTAGAAAAGGGGTCGTTCCACAAATAACGAGCAAAAGAAGGACGTTTTTCATGAAATGACGCCTCTTTCCTTTCTCCAATATGCTTTTTCGCCTCCAGCCATTATTCACTCCGTTTCACTCCCCCTTTTTGGATTTGGACTCTGTTCCGGGGCTTGACGGTATACATTAGAATCCCCTGTGAGACGCGGGCGTGTATCCATCCTCCACCAAGGAGCTCTCCACAGCACATCTTTCAGCTCTTGACCTTTTAACGGCGCCAGTGGCGCTAAGTATGGAACTCCAAAGGACCGTAAGCTGCATAAGTGAATGACTATGGCGATGATTCCCATCATGATGCCAAGCAGTCCTAAGGTACCGGCAAGCAGCATCATTGGGAAACGCAGCATCCGGAAAGCAATTCCGGCAATATAGCGAGGCATCATAAAAGAAGCGATTCCCGTAATTGCAACCACAATGACCATTGGGGCTGAAACCAATCCCGCTTGTACGGAAGCTTGACCAATAACTAGCGCTCCAACAATGCTGACAGCGGAACCTACCTGCTTCGGCAATCGAACCCCTGCCTCTCTTAGTGCTTCAAACGTAATTTCCATAGCCAATGCCTCTACAATTGCAGGAAAAGGGACCGATTCCCGGGATGCCGCTACGCTTAACAGGAGTGCGGTTGGGACCGCCTCATGATGGAATGTCAAAATAGCAACATAAAGTGATGGAAGCAAAAGGGATAATCCCATAAAAAAATATCGTAACCAACGGATAAAAGTGCCTGCCCAAAAACGTTGAGCATAATCCTCTTGTGATTGAATCAAAGAAAAGAAGGTTATTGGTGCAATTAATGTAAAAGGGGTTCCTTCAACAAGAATGACAGCTCGTCCCTCCAGCAAACTGGCACAGGCTACATCAGGCCGTTCTGTCGACATGATCTGAGGGAAAGGTGAAAACGGATTGTCCTCGATCATTTCCTCGATGTACTCGCTTTCTAAAATTCCGTCTATTTTAATTCGTTCCAACCGAGCTGTAATCTCTTCAATCAGTGTTTTATCCGCAAGGCCATCAATATAAGCAATCGAAACATTCGTCCTGGTAAGAGTTCCGATCTTCATCGATTGTATTTTAAGGGCAGGACTTTTAATAATACGTCGCAATTGGGACGTATTTACCTCTAGAGATTCAATAAACCCCTCTCGTGATCCCCTAACCCCTCCCTCTGCCACAGGTTCTTCAATGGCCCGCTTTTCCCATTTGGACAATCCTAAAGAAAATCCATCACTTTCCCCTTCATATAGAAGGATTGGGTTTCCAGAGGAAATCGATTCAATGCAATCCGCCACCATATTCACTTTTACCACTTTAGGAACGGGCATTTTATGTTCAATAAACTCATTTAATGGTTGTGGTTCTTTTGATGACTCCTGCATGAGTGGAGATAGCACATATTGCTCTATCGCCTCGATGTCTGAGAGTCCCGCAATGTAAATGAGCATCGCCCGCGTCTTTCCGAAAAGTAAGAACGAGCGGAACATGACATCCGAGCAATTATCATAAACAGAACGAAGTGTTTCTACATTTTGATTGAAATTCACAACAAGTGAATCTGAAGGCTTTGAATCCAGGTAATCATTTTGCATCAGGGATTTTTTTTCTTTCTTTTTTCTTAACAATTTGCCCACATTACGAATCAAGCTGAATCCCCCCATTTTTTTGCAGGTCGCTCTAACTCCATTTTTCTATGTTTCTTCATTAAGGGTATTTTATACAGAAAATCCTGTTTCCGACATGAACTAATTTTCATGGAAAAGCCATGTCATAAGTTAATTTTGAATAAACCGTAAACTCTTGTGATATCCTGTTTGTAATTAATAACTAAGGGGTATATCAAAAACCGAGGCTATTGTCGAAAATACTGTCTCTGGCGAAGTATTGTTTTTTGAATAAGCTACACAGGACCATAAAGTAGGGGTTACTTTTTTAAAGAAAGGATATTGTTTTAAATACCTTTTTTATATTGCATGGGCAATCAGACTAAAACATTAGAAGATAAGGGAGATTCTATGTCATTCTTAATCACATTGCTCGGATTATTGGTGTCCACAATAATCGCTACAATATTAAATGCTATATGGCCTCGTATCCCACTTCCGATATATCAAATATCCATGGGAGCAGTGTTCTCATTATTACCATTTCAATTATCATTTGATTTTCATTCAGAATTATTTATGATCTGTGTCATTGCTCCGCTGCTTTTTACAGAAGGAAAAAATACGTCTCGTAAAGAAATGCTAGAATTGCGTAAGCCTATTCTGTTATTAGCCTTTGGGTTAGTATTTGTGACGGTTTTTGCAGGAGGCTTTTTCATCCACTGGTTAATACCTGATATGCCGATGGCTGTGGCTTTTGCTTTAGCCGCAACAATTACTCCTACGGATGCGGTAGCGGTACAATCGATTACAAAAGGATTGAAATTGCCTGGAAACATGATGCCCATCCTTGAGGGTGAATCACTTTTCAATGATGCTGCTGGAATCGTCGCTTTTAAAGTTGCCCTGGCAGCTGCCTTAACTGGAGTGTTTTCTATAAAAGATGCCTCGCTTAATTTTATATTTGTAGCTTTAGGCGGCATCTTTATAGGGATCCTATTGGGCTATTTAATCGTTAAATTACGATTATTTTTACGAGTTCATGGACTTGAAGAAATCCCAATGTCTATTGTCATTGAACTAATTACGCCTTTTGCCATCTATATGGCAGCTGAAGAATTCCATGTTTCCGGAATCTTGGCAGTGGTTGCTGCAGGTGTCATTCATGGCATCGAGCGGGATCGCCTTCAGAGTTCCACGACTAAATTGCAAATTGTATCAACTAATACATGGTCTGTATTAGGTTATGTCTTGAATGGACTTGTATTTGCTTTGTTAGGATTTATGTTGCCGAGTGTTTATCAGGAAATTGAGTCCAACTTAAATAGGGGCATTCTTTTTGGGATAAGTGTCTTGATCGTTCTTTTATTATTGGTGATACGTTTTATATGGGTATACATCCTGCATGATACTTTTACGAAAAACAGAGTGAATCCATTAGAGCAATTCATTATGTCCAGGGTTCATCCAGAAGATAGCAATGACACCGATGAGGAGAATGTTTCAAGATCCCGATTTGCATTTTTGACATCCGTTTGCGGCATTCATGGAACCATTACATTAGCTACAGCTTTATCCATACCATATTTCATGCGGGATGACACTTTATTCCCGATGCGTAATACAGTCTTGTTTATCGCAGCTTGCGTTATATTGTTAAGCGTCACCTTGGCTACGGTTCTCTTGCCATTACTGGTAAAGACACCGATTGAATTCAAAGATGAGCGGCTAACCTCTGAGGAGGCTTATAAAATTGTTTTAAATAAAACGATCAATCAACTGAGCAAAGAAGCAACCATCGAGAATCAGAAAGCGGTCCATCAAGTAATGGAAGATTTAAATGAACAACTGATAGATTTGGAACGGGGAATAACGAATCGACCGGATGATCGGACAATACGCGAATTAGTGGAGCTAGGAGCCAATAAGGAATTGGAAGTCGTTTCTGGATTAGTCGAAAAAGGGACTATATCTGAAACAGCCTTTGAACTATATAAAGTGTATCTTTCAAGAACCTCGAATTATATGCAAAAATCCTCCATGAAAAGGGCTTGGATCAATTTGCAGGCTATTCTTTTCAAGAAAAAGATCAATGTCAAATGGGATAAGAAATGGGAAGCGAAATTAGAGGACTCCATCGTTAAAAATGCGGACCTGATCAGGGAGTTTCGTAAAGCACAAAAAGAAGCTTCAAAGGAAGCCATTTTATTGATCAAACAACAAACTGCACCTGAAAACCGCCATGAAGTCATGCTTGTCATCCAAAGATATAATCGTTATTTGAATCCGTTCGGAACATTAAGTGAAAAAGAAGCAAAACGCTTTGAAGAGATGGTAAGTCAATTTCAGTTGAATGCGATGCAAATCGAACGTGATATCATTGCGCAAATGGTTGAAGATGAGCAAATATCCATACAAACAGCAACTGAGATTAGACAAAACTTAATCTACGATGAAATGATAATGATACAAAATTGATAAAATATTAAGAGACTCCGATACAACAGGAAGTGGTGTCTCTTTATTTACATTCCAAGGCAAGGATGAATACCTCAGGAAAAATAAAATGAAATGACTGTAGATCGAGCAGGTATAAGGGCTTTCATCGAAATTCCAGAGGATTCATGGCATCTGTTCCCATTATTCTTTATGGCCCTCACAATGGAGTTAAATCACCGTTTTGCAGCTTTTACAATTGAACCTAAATCAGTTCATAAAAGTATCATGAAGCTGGCAGGTCAATACAACGAACTCTTCTTTGAATTCAAGATGCATCGTAATGACAATGAAAAAAAGCATGTTCGTTTCTGTGTTTCACGAGTATTCGCTCCAAACTCACGAGTAAAAACATCAAATTCACGAGTATTCGCTCCAAACTCACGAGTATTCGCTCCAAACTCACGAGTATTCGCTCCAAACTCACGAGTAAAAACATCAAATTCACGAGTAAAAGCATCAAACTAACGAGTATTCGCTCCAAACTCGCCTGTAAAAGCACCAAACTAAAGAGTATTCGCTCCAAACTCTCCAGTAGAAGCCCGATGCCCCCTTCCAATTTACTCGGTTGATCAATCCTCTGTGCCGATCCTTCTCAATCCCTTCTTTTATCAATTCCTTCATTCATTATTTTCACTTGGAAGCGAAAGTAGAGATAGAAAGCGGTCCAGATGAACAAACAGATGATTTCTTCTGCCCGGAAAACATGCTGCATTTCTCCTTTTCTGCCGACAAAATACGGTCTTTTTCTCTCCTTCAAGCATACCATCAATTCCTGCACTTCCTCATTCCATTCATGATTGCGGATAAGCACCTCTATCGCCTTGATCTCCTCATCTATCTCTACGTTTATTTTCATCCATGCAACCTCCCTTTGCTTATAATGTAAGTATATTAATATCTTAATATTTGGCTTGTAATTTCCAGCTACATGCCCCTTTATTACGATAACATGCTTGAAATGGATACTCAGATACACTAAATAACCGTCCAAATAATTGGACGGCCCTTTGATAGTACATCTAATTCCGGAATCGATGCGTTTACATTAATAAAGATCACTCTTTACTTGTAAAAGTACTTGGCATCACCACAGCGATTACCTCTCCACGGGCGCAAAGTTTATCGAGTGCAAATACCTCTGTTTCGATTCTCCATTTCTTAGGGTGAATTTCATGAATCGTCCCAATGGCCATTAATGGCACATCATTTGGGGTTGGCTTTACGAACTCCACATTCAGTGACGCAGTCACGAACCTGGGTGGTTCCACTCCATCTCCAACTTCATGACCGTTTTTACGGTGTAAAGCCAATGCAGCGGAACCTGTTCCGTGACAATCAATTAAAGAGGCAATCAAGCCGCCATAAACAAATCCTGGAATTGCAATATGCTCTGGACGTGGTATATAGATAGTCCTTGTTTGCTCGTCTTGCCAACCTGTTCGAAAATGATGACCATCTTTGTTCAAGCGACCGCAACCATAACACCATGCAAATGCATCTGGATAATCATCTTGAATCGCTTTTAGCACATTCTCCTCCATCATCTCTCCCCCTTTTTCAGAATATTATAACACCATTAATGATTAAGGGGTCTATTAGGATACATGCTGAAAGGGTAGTTTTTTTAAATTCCATGATTCTTTATTGAGCTTACTACCAAGTTTTAATTTTCATAGAATAATAACCTGATGCAGCTTTAATCGAAAACACACATAAAAAGTTTGCAAGAATCCCTGCTCCTTTTACTCGATATAATTGACAAAGGCCCCTGTAAGCCAGAAGCATTCAGGAGCTTTTCTTTGACTGATATAGAGTTAAGAAGTGTCTACCATTCTATTGCAGGCTTACCTTCTTATTAAAAGTTAAGCCTTTTTCTTAAATCCCAATACTTGAATGTCATTTTACCCATTTTCGACTTCGAAAGTGAATCATATTTACGTCCAAGTGCTTGATTTTGTTTTTCTAGCTTAGTAATTTGTTTAAGTTGAACTTTGTTCAGTTTTTTTAATTGCTTTACTTCTTTAGCTAATTCTTTATTTTTCCCTTTCATATCATATTTTTCTTTATCAACAACTGCCCGTTCTTTGATTGAAATCTCCACATCTTTTGGTTTTAGCTTTGGATTGCCAAAGGTTTCAAATCCTATCGTTTTTAGATAAGGGACGTTATTTTGAAAATTTCGTTCAAAGTTTCCATACCTTTTATGGATGTGGAGAAATGTATAACATCCAGCTTTTTCTGCTGAAATGATTTGACCATACCCAGACAGTTTAAACAGTTTTTCGACTCGTTTTATTTCTTCAGGTATGTTTTTGACAATATAAGTGAAAACTTCGTCAACATTAAACTCCGCAGGCAATATTTTCACTTTTTTTAATGATGTATGCCTAATCAGTTCATCAAAGTCATCTTCATCAATATAAAACATATTCGCACTTTCATTCACATAATCGGTAATGCGCTTGCTCCATAATGGTCCTTGCAGTTTTTTTATTGCTTCCGAAAATAAAAACTGCCTGCTAACTTGATACATTCGTTGGGCCGCAAACTCATATATATCCTTATTACATAATGCTAATTTGACAGCGTCACGGAAATCCTTCTCTGTAACAGCATATAACGGGTAATCTTCTCCAAAAAGCTTCATATGCATTTTGGTTGGATTCATTATTACAGCCTTCCTTAAAATCCCATACTCCAATAGCTTTGTAGACAGTTCCAGACTGCTGTCCATTTCCTCACTTCTCCAGGTTATCCCAATATCACTATTCACGATTAATTGTTGGGCATTCTCCCTCGTCAAAGCACCGTACCATGTAAGCCCATCCGTATTTTTAAGGAGGTATGCCGCCTCTTCCTTAAACTGAGAATCATCTTTAACCCATTTGAATTTATCCCCCGCCACATCAAGTGATAGATTCGGGATCTCACGTTTTAATTCTTTAAAAGCAGTAATAATGGGAATGGTCTTCCAATCTGGGTCGAATTTCCCTGTATATACAAGCTTGTTTTTTAACCGGGTCTGCCCTTCCGCTGATTCAACGTTTGGTATCATCGGGGTAAGCAGGGAAACTTTGTTTTTTTCTTTATTCAAATTAAGAATTTCGATGACAAATTCGCACATCTCTTCTGTTTGACATAAGAAATACGCACACTGATCATATATATTTTTGATGCTCTCGAATTTCTCTTCATTAACATCCTGACCTATGTGAGTCAATCCTGTAGCATAAACTAATGTATTCTTTATGATATGCTTATGCTTTGCGATTTTTTCAACAGTCTCAATGCTTCTGACAAATAGCCAATCATATTCCTTTTGACTCCAATAATGAGAAATGAGCATTTCAGCTATATCGAAATCAATGACACCTTTTTTTACCCATTCATCACCTGCGGCATTAAAAAAAGGGTCTACAAAAGGATTGAGAATGGTTATATTATCAAATTTCTCAAGTGGCTGAATTAAGATATCACGTTTGACCGGACTAGCTAAAAGTAAGTCAACTTCGATGTTGGAATCTAACGCAATGGTCGATGCTAAGGAAGATAAAAATACTGCAGATCCATCCATTGAATTCATGTCAATAAAGCCAAATAGAAGTACCTTCATTTTTCTGTTTTCAACTAGTTCATGTGAATTCAAAGTTTTCACTCCAATGACTGAAATCTGATATGAATTTTTATTTCTTTATTTGTTCTTTAATAGATGATTTAAGCGCAAGATATTTTAATGTGAATTTCCCTGCATACGTAACGTTGAATTTATGTTCTAACAACTTAAGTCTTCGTATTTCTTTGTTAAGCTTAATATTTTCCATTTGGGCCATCTTACTTTTTTCTAATTCTTCTCGCAGCCTATTATTTTCTTTTGTAACTTTCTCAATGGTTTTTTGTTTTTCCATGCCGTTGCTCTCTATGAGCTCCAATGTCATGGACATCATGTCTTTCATTTGTAATTCGAGTTCCTCATACATCGTTTTCCAATATTCGTTTCGCTCGTCCATATTGAAAAAACTCCCCTCCATTAACCTTGGATGATCTCCAATTCTCTTTTTATAACAACATCTACAGCGCATTTTTCCCGAATCGACTGAGAAGCTTGTTTTGACACTCTTAAAAATACGTCCGAGTTGTAATATAAGCGCTCTATTGCATCGGCAATATCGGTAGGAGACTCAGGTTTTGTTAGAAGGCCAGAAACGTCATGTTTAACGAATTCCGGGATTGCCGTAATATCTGTTGAAATCGGCACTAGTCCACTCGACATTGCCTCACACATGGAAACCCCTTGAGAATCCAAACGGGTCGGGCAAAGGAAAATTCCATACTCCTTATGTAATGCGGCGATTGTCTCCTGAGATAGGAAACCTTTATGAATCGTTACATTCTCAAAATCCCGGATTGGCTCAACGGTTTGATCGAACAATTTTCCATCGCCATAAAATGCAAATTCCAACTTATCGAAGTATGGTCGCTTCGATAGTTCCAGCACTGCTTTCACCGATAGGTCATTGGCGTATTTTCGTGAAGCGTATGGCCTGATTGAAAGGACTTTTGTCCGCATTTCAGCTGGCTTTTCAATAAAGGTAAACAGATTGTCATCTATGACATTAGGTATGATTACTGAATTTTTCGATTCTGCTCTTGCATCACATTCCGCTATATGCTCTTTGAACCATTTGGATATATGAACAAAGGTTGTATCCAATTCATTCGTTTGATAAAACCAATTCATAAAGGAAAGCTGTGACACATAATAGTCATCCGACATTTCAAGTATCTTCCTCAAGCTTTCAGGGCTTTCAAGAAAATTAAACCATCTTCTATGCCATGCCTCCGTTTCAAATCCATGTATCCAGGTGATAATCGGTAAATCCGTGTTCGTTTCTTTTATCGCTTGTACCATTTTTGGATTAACAAAATGAATGAGCGCTTTTTTATGTATTTTATGATTTAAGAAAATGCGCAAATGCTGTTCAGTTCCTCGATAAACAGGCACATCTTCATACGTATACTTTTCCGCTTTTTTATAGGCAGGATGCAAAACAAAGACATCCACCTTCAAACCCTCATCCAGATAAGCCTTGACTCTTCGGTGGATAAACCCATTCCGATATAGCTGATCTTCATGTGGATAAGCATTCGTAATGATCACATATCTATCTTTTTCACTAAATGTAAGCTCATATAGATTTATAGATTCCTCCATTTTTGTTCACTCCTACTATTCAGTCATCTTCAATCAGCTACTTATCTGTAAATGAAGGATTTTTAAAAGACCCTTTTCCAACCACTTTTAAAACCGTCAACCGATTATAACAAACATGTATTACTGAATATTGACATCAATGTGAGAATTCTGTAAATAAAAGTAAAGTTTTCATGAACTTTTATATGTTTTTGTAAGGCTGTTTTCACATACTTTGTTGCTATTTACCAGGTAGTGGGTTGTGGTTGATTTCCCCTCMAGATGCTCGCTTTCCGCGGGGCGGGCGGTGAGCCTCCTCGGCGGAAACGCCTGTGGGGTCTCACCTCTCCCGCTGCTCCCGCAGGAGTCTCGCACTTCCGCTCCAATCAACCTTAATTAGTTTCGTTTAAAAACAACAATCTTTACGAAAAGAGCCTTTCTAAAGTTTCAGTATGTATAAACAAGCAAAATAAAGAAGGACGATCCGGTTACCGGAAGCGCCATCTTATATATTTCCCCAAAGCTTAGACTTGATTATTTTTATATCCATAATGGGGTTATTGGTTTAGTTACCAGTCAGTTAACTTTTTTCTACCTTCCAGAATTATTCAAGCATGTTTTTGTAAGAATAGAATAGAATCGAAAAAAGACCAATTTGCTGAAGAGAGTGATATAGATGGAAGCAATTACCTTTAAAGCATGTGCAATCACTAATGAAATCGATTTGAACAAAATCGCCATTCATTGCGGCATCCCCAAAAAATTCAMCTGGGAAGAGCCTTTAATTCTTAAAGGCGATATTCTACGTTCCATCCTTTATAAAAATGTGGACGAATCACAGCAGGTGCTGGTTTTTTCCTTTGGCAGCATCGTCTTCATCAATTACTCACATGAGGATGAGATCAAGGCATTTTCCTCTTTTATCCAATCATTCGAGCCGGACATTGATCTCGTCAATGTAGATAGATATACGGATGATTACAGCCTCCACTTCAGTGAAACTGAAAACATCAATTTGACAGACGAATATGTAGTTGTTCCTAAATATGAATTTTTCTACCCTGAATTAATATCCACCATTCTCGCAAAATCGGTGGCTCTTGAAAAGACTGAGGAACAACTAGGAAAAATCCACGACAAGCTTGAAGCCATGATTGACCGACTGGAAAAAGGCAAGCTCAGAATCGGCAATAAGGAACTAGCGAGGACGACGGCAAAAATCGTACGTCACGAGTACAATACCCTGGCATATATCATGATTCTGGATAAACCTGATATTACATGGACAAGCAGCATTGCCGGCGAATTTTATGATAGAATGCTTGAATTTTTTGAATTGAATGATCGGTATAAAATCCTGAAAAGTAAAACCGAAATTTTATATAACATCATGGATGGGTTTTCTAACATCAGCCATTCGATCAGGGGACTATTCGTTGAATGGATCATTGTAATTCTCATTGTCTTTGAGATTCTTCTGACGATTTTAGAAATTATAGGATGGATTCCATGAATTCTTAATCATATCGTTTGGAATATCTTCAAAAAAATAAGCATCGTTTTGATGCTTATTTTGCGTTTAACCACTTCATCATATTTAAGCTGACTGTATACTGTCGTTTAATTACATGCTTTTCCTATTGGGACAAAGCATTCCAGAAGTTAGCTAAATTCCCCTTAATCCAAAGTAAAGTGGTAAATGAATTCCTCCCCTTCTTCCCCTTTAAATCTGTATCCTTTGTCAATGAATCCAACTTTCTTATACAAATTTATCGCTGGCACATTCGAATGATGCACCGTTAGAATAATCTCATCTTTATCTGGATGACTTAGTTTGATCATATCAGGCAGCACTTTTAACGTCTTAAAAGCTAGCCCTTTTTTTTGATGACGCAAATCCAAGGAGAATGATTTAAGTAGAATCGCATTTTCATTACTTGTATATTGATTTCCCGCTTTATCCKTATATAAGGCAAAACAACCAATCAAATCCTCATCTAAATAAATGACCATGGGGAGGTTATATTTATCCTTCCTGAAGTCTTCGATAACTTTTAAAGKTAAAGAAGTATAGATTGCTTGTTCTATAGGTAAACAATAATTACTCAGCGCCTCAAGGTCACTTTCCATAAAAGGTCTAATAATTAATCCAGCCATCATACTTGCACCCCATTTTCACATTTCTGATAAAGCCATATTAACAGAAACTAATGTTTTACACTCCAAGTAAAGTAATTTTCAAGAAAATTCATTCACACAAAAAAGGAATGGATTTGTTTACCATTCCTTCAGACTGTGGACAAACTCAATGAAAATCAAGTTTGCCTGCATTTTTCATTTGAATAGTTCAGTTGATTGGAACGGAAGGTACGAGACTCCTGCGGGAAAGCGWGKCCAGGGAGACCCCRCAGGCGAGCGCCGAGGAGGCTCCCGGACCGCCCGCGGAAAGCGAGTGCCTGGAGTGGAAATCATTACACATCCCCCCTTTCGGAAACCCGCTCCCTTTCCTCCGACTTTCTGCCAAGCCTCCTAGGCAGAAGCGCCTGTGGGGTCTCGGCTAGCCAGTKATTGGGCAGGTGTGTCGCAAATTTCTTCAATCCTATGAGGCTTACAGGAAAAAAACACCAAT
>NZ_JBFUIQ010000002.1:0-142975 GCF_056401795.1 Peribacillus sp. P4_D6 | reverse complement strand
CTATTGGAAAGAAGGCCATCAAAAATACGATAACAATTTTTGATGCTGGCCCTATTCCGAATGCAATGATGATCACTGGTAATAGTGCTACTTTAGGAGTTACATATAATCCTGAAATGAAAGGGTTAACCACTGCATTAAAGGTAGAGTTCCAACCTGATAACACACCTATTGGGATTCCAATAAGTATGGCTAAAACAAAGCCTGAAACAAATTCGTAACCACTTACCTTCATATTTTCCCAAAAGGAAACTTCTTGGACCATTAAAACTGCCGCTTGTGCAATTTCAATTGGTGAGCTTATGAACAATGGATTTATCCATTCATTTTGAGAGGCAGTTTCCCAAAGCAACAGGAATAGTAAAACAGAAGCAACACTGATAAAAAATGACTTTTTTTCTTTTTTCATTTTCTTCGCCTTTTTTATCTTTTGCTTTGATTGTGTAAGTTCTATCATACCCTTCGTCATAGTGTTCTCCTTTCACATTAATTATTTCTCTTTATTATCGAAACCTTGTTTAGAAGACTCCTGTTCAATAATGGACCAAATATGATCTACAAACTCTAAAAATTCCGGGCTGCGCTTCACATGGAGATCTCTTGGTCTAGGTATATCAACATCAACAACCTCCACTACTCGTCCTGGTCTTGCCCCAAAAACAAAAACTCTATCAGCTAAAAATACCGCTTCATCAATTTGGTGTGTAATGAAAAGACTTGTCTTTTTTGTCTCATCCCATATTCTAAGTAACTCACCTTGCATAAATTCCCTAGTTTGTGYGTCCAATGCCGAAAATGGTTCATCCAATAATATTAATGATGGGTTTACCGTTAATGCCCGAGCCAAGTTTACCCGTTGCTGCATCCCACCTGACAATTCATGTGGATAATGATTTTCATAACCTTTTAAACCGACCATTTCAATAAATTCTTTGGCCTCTTTCTTTTTCTCTGCGGTTATTTGCTTTAACAGTTCAACTCCATAAAGAACATTTTCCAAAACAGTTCTCCAAGGTAATAGACTCGGGTTTTGAAAAACCATTGCCCTTTCCTTGCCGGGACCATCAATTTTTTGCTGATCTAATAGTATTTCTCCCTTACTTGGCTTTAGCAATCCAACTACAGTATTTAAAAAAGTGGTTTTTCCACAGCCGCTCGGCCCAACAATACATATAAATTCACCATCTTTAATGTTTAAATTTATATTCTGCAGGGCAATCACTTCTGCACCAGTTTTGTTATTTACGTAAGTAACGTCTAAAAAACGAGTAGACAATTTAAAGTTTTCCAGTTGTGCATTTTCCATCTTACCTATCATCTCCTTTCCATACTAATTATTTTTTAAAAGCCTCTTCTATATAACTATTTGTCCAAATAACATCTTCAGTTGTATCCTGTTTAGTAGAAACGCCTGATATCTTGCCAAATTCAACTAATGGATCCTGGGCATTATCCCAAGCCTCTTGATTCATTTCTCCATAGCCTTTAAAAGTGTTTTTCAATCCGATTAGTGATTCCTCTAGGATATCAACATCAATTCCATCAAAATAAGATTCGATTGATTCGGCCGCCTCTCTTGGGTTATTACGTGTGAATTCCATACCTTTCCCTATTGCCCGAACTACTTTCAAAGATGTTTCGTGATTTTCTTCTAAATATTCTTTTTTAGCAAATACAGCTTCCCAGACCATATTCCCATACATTGGCTCTTCACTTGTATTGATTACAATGTCTCCTATATCTTTACTTTCCGCTTGTAGACCCATTGGGGGTGATGCTATTCCTCCGTCAACAATTCCCTCCTGCATACCGCCAATCTTCGATCCATCTCCTGCTAATTTGACGGTCTTAAGAGTATTGGGATCAACTCCATGCATTTGCATTAAATGACGGGTGTATACGTCTCCAGAATCTCCAACAAGGTTTGTACCAATAGTTGCGCCTTTCAATGAAGCCACTCTATCTTCAAGTGATGAGTCTTTAGAAACATTCTTTTTCTTTTGATATTGTTTAGAGAGTGTAATTTGATAGGTTAGCGCAGAATTTAAAGATTGAATTGCCAATAAATCTTCACCTTTGTCAAGAGGAGTAAACATACTTCGAGGACCTGAGACTGCAAACTGAGCTTCGCCTGATAATACAGAAGCGATTACTTGTGCTCCTCCACCACCAGAAACAATTTCAGCTTCAATTCCTTCCTTTTCAAAAAAACCTTGCTCTATTGCTACATACAATGGGGCAACCGACAATAATCGTGCAGGTTCCGTAAAAGTAAGCTTAACCGCTTTTCCTCCTGAATTCCCTTTGTTTTCTGTAGTTGTTTCGTCACTTGGACCGCATGCAGATACTATTAACACCAAACAAAGCAGAACGAAMGCCAATTTATTCTTAAACATATTACTTACCTCCCTAAATCAAATATTTTTAACATTTCATTCACTAACTAACTATATTCCTCCCCTATTTTAGTTTTATATACAAAACATAATTTCATATACATATCAATTCTAAATCAGCTGTCCCTTATGGGTCAATTGTAATTTTGGAATATTTAGATAATTAAGCAAATTACTGCACAAAAAAACACTCATTAAAATCATGAGTGCCCTTTAACTCTTGAGATGCAATTTTCTGCGAAATAAAGGGAAAAACTTAATGCTTCAGCAATTTAAAAAAGATTGCAATATAAGAATCGAAGTCAGTACTAGAATATGTTTTTATTAAGGTTACCCATTATACACATAATCCCCCATTGTATCATTATAAGGACCGTCGCTGGGTACTTGCACTGTACAAATGCCCTTGTTCATTAACATCCTATCAAGCCTGCTATTGGATCAATGAAGAGGATATTAAGACAAGACGGATTGTAATTCCACTGCTTCGTGAACGGAAACTGCCCCCACCTAACGAATAAGATGGAATTGCTATTTGACATTATTTTAATATACTTATTTATTCGGTGATTGAGTTTTTCTGCAGGGTAAAGATGAGTCCAATCTTGATTAGGTATCATAGGGAAAACATGAACTGAAATAACATTATAATAGGTATCTTGAATAAAATGCGCTTTTTGCTGCTTGCCGCCCTCATCTGAAAAAACCACATCTCCACCATCAAGATAAGAATCGATGCCATCTACCTGCTTCATATTCTTAAGATCCATAAATCCGGCAAATCTGTTCTTCAATATTCTGCTTACATCCGGGAGTGAATAAGATACAACCCAATCAAGGGGAAATGAAGACCGCCTTAAATTAAGGGAAGGTCCACACCAACTGCCAAGGCTAATGATTACTTCATAAGATCCTTTTATATCTTGTAATTCCAATTCAGTCATCCGCTCTACTAATTTCCCTATTTCACCGAGGTAACTAATTTTATTTCCAGTCTTTTTCACTTTGTTCTGGAATTATATACACAATCCAGCCATAACGAATTTTCAGTTCTTCAGCCATTATTTCGGCAGTTTCTTTATCCGGAAATGTACCTGTTATTAAGCGGAAACGGTTATTTTCCGGGTTAATTGTTTTTTCTCTCATAGCTTGTACCTCCTTTTTTATATCCTATGAAGCTTCATGGAAATCTCTATAGTACTTAATAGATTACTAACAGCCCTTTTTATGTACATGAAAAATAAAAAAATCCCAACTTTGATAAAGTGGACTTGTTGGGAACTTGGGGGATTATTGGAAATGCAAAAGAAAATTATGGAGAAGTGAATGACTATCTAAATATTGTCCCCTTTCCACCTTTTATTGTAGGGTCAATAATCTTTTTCTAACTCCTCAATCGCTTGATTATATCACCCACTTCAAAGGCAAGATGCCTAAGCCCTCTTGCTTCAGGATAAGTTGGACAATTGGGGCTATAAGAAAAAAGAGAACAATTCCGGCTGATATTTCCCTCCGACCATTTGGGGTACCGGTATGATCTTAAACGAGAAGCTATGAAACTCAAAAGAGTTTTTCAATAGGTGGTGAGTCAAATATTCAAAGTTATTACTTTCTTCTTATTGAAAAATATCTCAATTTATGTCAATTGAAACCAAATTATGAGTTTGTTATCTTAGTTAATGAACCGGTTCATGACTAGTTTATGTATGAATATTAGTCACAATAAAAGGAGAGATGAAACCATGACACAAGTACGTAACTCAACAAGCGCAGTGGAGCAGTATGCTAATCTCATCCCCATGAGCGAAATTGCTTCGAACGCAGATCAATTATTTCCTTTTCCAATCTTTAATAGTTTACGACAAAAAACCCCTGTAAGGTACGACGAGGCTCGAAGCTGCTGGGATGTGTTTCGATATGAGGACGTTCATTATATTCTAAAAAATCCAAAACTGTTTTCTTCGGAACGAGGGTCTGGAACTCTTCAAGGAAGCATTTTGACAATGGACCCTCCTAGACACACAAAAATGAGAAACTTAGTGAACAAGGCATTCACTCCTAAAGCAGTGAAGGATTTAAAAAATAAAATCGAAGAGGTGACACTTTACCTTCTCGATCAAGTTAATGAGAAGGGGACTATGGATCTCGTTCATAACCTTGCTGGTCCGTTGCCTGTCATAATAATTGCCGAATTATTGGGTGTCCCTGCTAAGGATCGGGATCTTTTTAAAACCTATTCTGATGTTCTCGTGGCAGGCGCCAAAGATAATTCAAATGAAGCCTTTCAAAGAATGGCACAGAAACGTAAAGAAGGAAGTGAGTTTCTTAAAGAATATTTCAAAAAAATAATTTTAGAGAGAAAAGTAAAGCCTGAAGAAGATTTAATTTCGCTATTATTAGCAGCAAAAATTGATGGGGAAAAATTAACAGAAGAAGAGGTACTGTCTTTCTGTGTTTTATTATTAGTTGCGGGAAATGAAACAACAACTAATTTGATTACAAATGCCGTACGCTATATGACAGAAGATAAAAACATTCAAGAACAAGCCAGGACAAATCTGCCTTTAATACCAAAATTGGTAGAAGAAACACTACGCTTTTATCCTCCAATACAGGCAATTGGCCGTGTTACAAAGGAACAAGTCAAAGTTGGGGGCAAAACAATCCAAAAGGGGGAACAAGTAATTTGCTGGGTCGCTTCGGCAAACCGGGATGAACAAAAGTTTGCAGAGCCTAATCGGTTCACGTTAGAAAGGAAATTAAATCCTCATTTGAGTTTCGGGTTTGGTATTCATTTTTGTTTAGGTGCCCCGCTTGCACGTCTAGAAGCAGAAGTAGCTCTCGTGACACTATTAAGTACATTTGCAAAATTGGAAAGTGTAAAAGGAACTGAGCTGGAGGCGATTCCAAGTCCGTTCGTTTTTGGAGTGAAAAGACTTCCTTTAAAATTCACAAGACAATGAGCCTTGCTGCCTAAGAATATAAACGAACATAGATTAGGTAATACAAAAACCTATCAATAACAAAAAATGATTTTTTTAATATAACCTCAATGAAAAAGGGAGTATATTAAATTACGACCTTTTAAAATTGATTATTTGGAAAGCATTTGTTGTAGAAGATGTTAAATCCCATATTTATCCAGTTATTAAAAATTCCACTGTACTAGGTTGATAAAAACTTAATATATAATACGGAATTTATGACATAAAAAATACAGAAACAAAAATGGAAATCACAAAATGAGTTCCATTTTTGTTTTGAGTACTATTTTGTTTTAGGGCACCTTGATGAAAGACTTTTCTTATCAAAATATACATAACCCTACTGCAAATACTACTTTCCATATATTTCAAGAGGCAAATCATCCGGATCACAAAAAAAGGTAAACCTTTTTCCTGTTAACTCATCAACACGGATAGGTTCGACTGGAATGTTTTCTTTTTCTAAATCTTCAATCGCTCGATTAATATCTTCCACTTCAAAAGCAAGATGTCTAAGCCCTCTTGCTTCAGGATAACTGGACGATTTGGGCTATCAGGAAATGAGAACAATTCAAGCTAAATTTCCCCTCCGACCATTAAATCGAATTTATACGACTGCCTATCTGACCGATATGTCTCCTTCACGATATCACACCCTAATTTTTCATAATCGGAACAAATTATTAACATGATGTATTTTTTTCACCTTCATTTCTTACCTCCCTAAGAGCATTGGTTAGTTTAAAAAAATTATTTTAACAAAGTTATCCATTAATAAAAACTTAGTTTTCAGTGCTTCCTTCGGAATATACTGCACCATACTGGTACATCCATTTCCCTTTCACCTGGATATAGGTCTTTACAAAGGGCGTATAATATAAGTTAATCTAAAAAACGTATAATAAAAAAGGAGCCTTCCCCTCCTACTCTCTAGATCAATAATAAGATTCCTAGAACGCTGATTATGTTAATTAACTTTGTATATTGGTGTACTTGGTTGTAGTTTAAAATAAAGTCGTTACGTTTTCTAGTTGTAAACCAACTCCCACTTCCTCGCCAAATAAATTAAAGGGGATGTTTTGAATTACTGCCATTTTTCAGAGTGTTAACTATCATTCTCAAGCATATGCTTATATTTACATGCAGGATGTCCTTTTTGTTCGTATAATAGGACAAAGGGGAATTAAGATGAGTCTAATTTACAAGAAGAGGAGCAATTTGTTCTGTGGAAACAAAAGGCGAAGAAATAAACTGCTTAGCATTAAAAGTCAAAGAGATTATTCAATCTTCTGGCTGTCAAAATGAAGATGTAATCTTTCTGTGCATTGGTTCAGACCGATCAGTTGGGGATTCATTAGGCCCTTTAGTCGGGACAATGCTAAAAGAACATACGGTGCCATATCGTGTTTACGGTACTTTGGAAAATCCCGTTCATGCATTTAATTTAAATGACACATTGAAAAAAATTAAAAAACAATTCAAAAAGCCTCTTATTTTTAGTGTGGATGCTTGTTTAGGGAATCAAAACCAGGTCGGTTATGTTTTTTTGAAGGATGGACCTCTTGTCCCTGGGAAAGCTTTAAAAAAAGTATTGCCGGAAGTTGGAGATTATCATATTACAGGAATGGTCAATTATATAGATCCGCTGCCAACCATGCAATTTTTAAATGATACTCGTCTATACACGGTTATGAACCTTGCGAAAACAATCGTAAAAATAATTACTCAAGCTAGCGGCGGGACTTCTGGAATTAAATAAAAGAATGGGCTGTGCCAAAACCACTAATAATAATTGGTTTTGGCACAGCCCTACTTTGTTTAAGTTCGAAGAATTTATTAGATAACATTGTACTTAAATAATAGCCCCTGTCAAGATAGCAACAATGATAAGGACTAATGAACAAATTAGAGCCCATTTAAATGCATACCGCTGTAGTTCCCCGATATCCGTCTTTACCATCCCTACCAGTAAAAGAGTCGAGGCCACGAGTGGACTTAAGAAATGTACAGGCTGCCCCAGTACGGAAGCTCTGGCAATTTCTAAAGGACTCACCCCATAAGCTTCTCCTGCTTCGGCAAGAATTGGCAAAACACCAAAGTAGTAAGCATCATTGGATAAAACGAACGTAAATGGCATGCTGGTGAACGCAACGACCATCGGTAAAAAAGAGCCTAAAGAATCCGGAATGATGGCCACTAATGAATTTGCAATGGCATCTACCATTTTCGTTCCGGAAAAGATCCCTGTGAAAATACCAGCCGCAAATACTAGTGTGACGACGGTAATAGCATTTCCTGCATGTGACACGATTCGCTCTTTTTGCTGTTCTAGATTAGGGTAATTAATGATTGAAGCAAGCACAAATCCGATTAGAAACAACACAGGTACCGGCACTAAGCCCATTACAAGAATGACCATAACCGTGAGCGTCAACAAAAGATTGACCCATATTAATTTAGGGCGCTTTAAATCGTCTTGTATGGCGGAAGCTACCGCTGCTTCAGCTAGAGCTCCTTTCATTTCAGGTGCAGCTTTGATATGAACAACACCAAGCCTTTTGCGCTCTTTTTTCCCAAGTACGTAAGCGGTAAAAAGAATAGCTGCAATACCTGCGAATAGTGTTGGGATAATCGGAACAAAGAATTCATTTGCATCGAGACCTAAAGATGCTATTGCTCTTGTTGCAGGTCCTCCCCAAGGAGTCATACCACTCATAATACTTACAGCCAGCATAGAAATAGTGGCAAGAATAAGTGGATTCATACCAAGGCGTAAGTAAAGAGGCAGCATAGCGGAAATCGTAATCATATGAGTCGTGGTACCATCACCATCCAAGGCAACGGTCATTGCGATTACTGCTGTACCTATCGCTATTTTTACCGGATCCCCTTTTACGATTTTTAACATAGTTTTAATGAGTGGATCAAATAATCCAGCGTCAATCAGAACTCCGAAAAACAAAATAGCGAACAATAGCAAAGCGGCTGAAGGTGCGACAACCTTTATTCCATCGAGCATCATATCTCCGAGCTCTGGACCAAATCCGCCAATTAATGCAAAGATAATTGGAATGACCACTAGAGAATTAACAGGTGATAACCGTTTAGACATGATTAAATAAGTGAAGACAACGACCATTGAAATTCCAAGTAACGTAAGAATATGAATCCCTCCTATTAAAGAAACCGCTTACAAATCAGATGAGAAGTTTGAATAACTAAAAATATTACATATCATTCTGATTCCCTGTTGCTTTATTTTCTATTTTTAGAATAGTTCATATCATCAAATAAGTGAAATACATATTTTTTTTACTTTTTCGAAAAAAAAACTTATAATCCATTTTATATTAAATTAAGAAATCCAAAAAAGCACTATGAAATTTTCAATAATTTCATAGTGCTTTTTCGTTAAAGATTGGAATTTTTATTCAAGAAATCAATAAAGTTTTTCACAGTAGAGAGTTTTAATGAATCCTGGTTATACATTAACCATGTATTTCTTAATACCGGCTTCCCATTTTTGTAGGATAACCCGTATGTATGCAAGTTATCTGAAGGCTGCAGGCATATTTCCGGCAGAATGGAAACACCAAGATCGTTTTTGACCATCTCTTTGCACGTCTCCTGCCGATCCGTTTCCATAGTTACAAATGGTGGCTCTGGAAATCTATCATGCCACCAGCCATTTATTAAGTTTTTTAAAGAACTGTCGGTCTTATAATTTATGAATGGAAGTTCCGGCAAATTATCCAAGTCTACCTCTTTCTTAGAAATTAAACAAAGTCTTTCTTTATGCAGTAACGATTTGATTCCATACCATTCATAGTTTCCACGCAGTATGCCTAATTGAACACTAGAGGAATCCAGAAGATGCATGATTTCAGTACTCCAGCCTGTATTCACATTAAATTGTACATGAGGATATTGTGTTGAAAACTTTTTCAATATTTCTGGTAGTTTATATTGGGCAAAGTTGCTGGAAACGCCAAGCCTTAACGTTCCTCTAACTTCATTTTTCATATTCAGCATATAATCTTTCGTTTTTTGCAACTTTTTCACCATTTCTTCCGCATAGCCCGCCAAATGTATCCCTTCTGAAGTGAACTCAATGCCTCCTTTTATTTTGAAAAATAGGTTTGTGCTAAATTCTTTTTCTAAATTTTTAAGCCGGTACGTAAGCGCCGGCTGCGATATATATAAACGCTCTGCGGCACGGCTAATGTTTTTTTCTTCATATAGTACCCTTATCGCAATCCAATCTTTTTCGTCCACTTAACCATCTCCCGATTTTTGGATTATAAGTTTTTTTATCATTTTCACTTAAAAAATATGTATTTTACTTATGAATGAACTTATCATACTATATTTTCAAAGGAACCGGTAGTGCTATAAATATTGATTTGAGAAAAGGTGGTTATACAATGAAAGTACCTGTAGTTGTAATGCGCGGCGGGACAAGTAAAGGTGTGTTCCTTAACTTTGAACATATGCCTTCGAATCGCTCACTCTGGGAAGATTTTTTACTTGACGTGATGGGCAGTCCGGATCGGAGACAGATCGATGGTCTTGGAGGAGCGAATTCATTGACAAGTAAAGCAGCGATCATCAAAAAATCGGATTCACCGGAATTCGATGTGGAATATACATTTGCGCAAATCAGTATCGATAATCAAATGGTTGATTTTAAAGGAAATTGTGGGAATATTTCATCTGCTGTAGGACCTTACGCAATTGAGCAAGGATTAGTTCCTATACAAGAACCTGTAACAACGGTGAGAATTTTTAACACGAATACACAAAAATTGATAATTGCAGAAGTAGAGGTTGAAAATGGACAAGTGAAAAAAGAAGGCAACTGCTCAATTCCAGGCGTGCCTGGTAAAGGATCACCTATCTATCTTTCTTTTACTCGTGCTGAAGGAGCAGTTACAGGAAAACTATTCCCTACAGGAAATCCAATTGACATGATTAAAACGAAGGATCGACTGATTCAAGTTTCAATCATTGATGTTGCCAATCCACTTGTTTTTGTAAGGGCACAGGATATTGGTCTAAACGGAAGCGAATTGCCCACTGATTATTCACCGGAAAAATTAAATGAACTAGAAGAAATCCGGTCGATTGCAGCTGAAATGTGTCAATTTTCCGATAAGAAATCAGCAACTGTCAAATCTCCTGCTGTGCCTAAAATGACCCTAATTGCTCCTCCTATGGATTACATCGACCTAAACGGATCGGAAAGAAAAGCGTCAGAGATGGATTTGATGATCAGAATGATGTCGATGCAAAAGCCCCATCAAGCGCTTGCTATTACAGGAGCCATCTGTGCAACTGCAGGAGCTTACTTACAGGAAACGATTTTATCTGAGATGGTGAACATTAAACAGGAAATTTTTCGATTAGCCCACCCGGCAGGGATCATGGAAACAAAAGTTGATTTTTTGGCAGGACACATACGCGCTATTAAAGTGGTACGCACAGCGAGAATCATTTTAGAGGGATACGTGTACACGAAAAAAAATTACGAGCTTTCCTATCAATTAGCTTGATTTGAATTGATTTGCAAATTACAGCAAAAAAAATTATCTATCGCTTGGAGGCTTTTCAATGTGGGTCATCACTGTCTTTTTAAAAGGAAATATTAAAATTTTTGAATTTGACACAGAAAAAGAAGCGAAAGAACTATTCAAAAATATGAAAGGCACTAAAATTCTTTCCGAAATAGTTTACTTCAATGATCCTTGTTTTGTATAAGTGAGTTTTCAATAGAGCCCAGACTATAATGAATCTCCAACTAACCGATGCCTACAAAATTCAATTATAAAATAGGATTGAGAATAGATGAAAATTTTCCGGGGGGGAGCGCTCACCCTTATACAAGTTAGGATATACTGAATCCAGATTTTCATGGTTACTGGAGTATTTAACCAAAAAGAAAACTAATTGTTATCTATCATCCTTGTTATAGGGAAAAACATCCACAAACCAACCTATTATTTATTGAATGGTATCCTTTTTCACAGGCTCAATTTTAGCATCAATCGGAGCATAGGAAGAACAGCTATATAAATATATATCATACAAAATAGTTGATATCTGGTAACTGTTGATAAGTCAGCGCTGACTTCATGCGCGATAGTGCCCAGCTGATCGATTCAGCTGGTGCTTAAATTGAATAGCTATAATAGAAGAAAAATCATATTGTCTGGCCATCAGGACGCTTAAAGCTATACTCTAAAACTCATATCCCTATATGATATGAGTTTTAGTCAATGCATAAAGACTTTTAATATTTGAAGTACCAAACAGCCAAGAACTTTTTTAAGCCTTGGCTGTTTTTCATTCTTCTATTTAATGTATCCCTAGATTTTTTGAACAAATTCTTATCTAATTAACTATGCAAGGAAAAGACTCAATGATTATTGACCGCTTCAACCTTTTCTTGAATATAGTGGGCTGCGGATGAACCAGCTAATTTTCCAAAGACTGCTCCAGACATTAACCCGGATCCACCAGGATAGTTTTCATAAAAAATCCCCCCAATCATTTCACCAGCCGCAAAGAGACCATTTATCGGTTGTTCTTCTTTGTTTAACACATGTCCCGTAACATCTACATGCAAACCACCGAACGAGAAGGTGATTCCGCACGTTACAGGGAAAGCATAGAATGGCCCTTGCTCAATTCGAAGTGCCCAGTTGGATTTAGGAGGGGTAAGTCCTTTCGTTCCTTTGCCATCTTTCTCTGCGGGTCTATACTCGCCATCTTGTACCGCACTGTTATACTCTTCGATCGTTTTAAGGAATTGTGTTTGATTGACCGGCAGTAAACTAGCCAACTCTCCAAGCGTATCTGCTTTATAAAAAGACGCTTCTTCAAGGTCATATTCTTTACGCAGCATAGGGCGTACCTGTGCATCATAAATTTGATATGCCACATGTCCAGGCTGTTTTAATACCTCACGGCCGTATTTGGCATAGGTGTAATTTCGCAAATCTGCTCCTTCATCAACAAAACGTTTCCCTTCATTATTAAGCATGACGCTGTACGGATAAGAATGCTTTTTAAAAATATCTCCCGGCTTTGTGAAATCTCCTACTTTTGGCGCGTTATAATCTGTCCCAATCGAATGACATCCGGACCACTGCCCAAATTTTTGAGCCCCGACTGCCATAGCCATGGAAATGCCGTCTCCTGTGTTGAACTCGGTTCCACGAACAATTGCCGCTTCCCATTCTTCACCAATATTTTCACATCTCATTTTCTTATTGGCTTCAAAGCCGCCACAAGCCAAAATCACACCGGATGTCTGAACTGTTACCATTGTTTGATCCTTCTCAACAACGACACCGGATATTGTGTTATTCTCTGATACAAGCTCCACAGCACGTGAATCGTACCAAACGTCGATGCCAATTTCTTCTGTCCGCGCAAAAAGCTGTCTCATTAAGCCAACGCCTTTATCTTCCGTTTTGATAGGCAGTCCCCCCCAGAAATTGCGCTTGCCAGCTTGTACGAAAGATTGATTTTCATAATTCAATTCAAATTTTATTCCCTGATCACGCATCCACGCAATTGTTTCATACGATTTAGTAACCAGCTGTTTTGCTAATTCGGGATTACTTTGTCCGCCTGTTACTCGCATTAAATCATTGTAATAGTCGGATTCCTTGTATTCAGGCATTACAATTAACTCGGATTCTTCATCTGTTAATTCAGGTATTATATTTCTGATTGCGTCTAAATTATTGTAGGCAACACGTATGGCTCCATCCGTGAAGAAAGAGTTCCCTCCACGCTTTTCCAATGGTCCCCGTTCTAATACAAGAACTCTAGCACCTCCCTCTTTTGCTGAGATTGCGGCACATAAAGCTGCGTTTCCTGCCCCTACTACAACTACATCATAATTTCGTGTATTTGACATTTTTTCCCCTCCTGTTAAGTAGTGATACTCTTCATGTAAATAATAAGTGAAAATAATGAATAAAAATAATATTGTTTTTTTATTCATTGCCATAGAAAAATTTTATGAAGGAATGCTGGAAAGGCAAAACTATAGTGAGTCAATTGCTTTACATAAAAAGATAGATTTCTTTTTTCAATAGTTGTATTATACTTTTAGAAATCAAATAAATTATCATTATTTATAATTACCCATAAATATTTTTTATGGTTAAAGGAGAAAAATTTTATGGATGAAAAAGACTGGCTTATATTAATTACTCTTTACGAAGAAAGAAATATAACAAAGGCAGCACAACGACTATTTATTTCTCAGCCAGCTTTATCCTATCGTATAAAACAGCTGGAAAAAGAGTTCAAAACAAATTTAATCTCTAGAGGCAAAAGAGGTGTCGAGTTTACAGTTGAAGGGGAATACCTCGTACAATATTCGAAAAATATGCGTAAGCAATTAGGAGCGGCAAAAGAACATATTTCAAATTTGGATAAAAAAGTTAAAGGAACTTTGCGATTAGGTGTATCTGGCTTGTTTGCCCGATATAAACTACCCGTATTATTAAAAGAATTTCTAACCCTATATCCAGAGGTTGAAATCAGTTTGAAAACTGGATGGAGTTCTCAAATTCATCAGATGCTTCAAAAAGAAGAAGCACACCTCGGGATCGTTAGAGGTCCTTACAAATGGCAGGAAAATAAAGTGTTGTTTCAAGAAGAAAAGATTTGCATTGCCTCCAGTAAAAAAATTGAATTAAAAGAACTTCCTTTTCTTCCTAGAGTTAATTATCAGACAGACCAATCGTTAAGAAATACTATTGAAAACTGGTGGCAGGAAACATTTGCGGTACCACCTAAGATTTCAATGGAGGTAGATCGGATTGAAACATGTAAGGAACTGGTTCTTAATGGTTTAGGATATGCCATTTTACCAGAAATCTGTATTAAAGATGATGAACCACTGTATACTTTCCCCATTGTATTAAGCAATAATAGCTTTTTGCTTAGAGAAACTTGGGTTTTTTACCGAGATGTGACTATGGATTTGGCCCAAGTAAAAGCATTTATTGATTTTCTTAATGATTCTAAACAATAGAAATAAGACGAATCGAAATAAAACTAGTACAAAGGAAGAGAATTAACATGAAAAAGTGGGATTTAAATGATGCAAGCAAGACAATCCAATTTTCAGCTGCACTTCTAACTGCTTTTATTGGAGGCAGCCTTTTCTCTCTTATCAGGTTGCCAATCCCCTGGCTTCTAGGTCCAATGGCAGCCCTATTAATTGCATCACGTTTCAAAAACGTTAAATTAATTTGGCCCGTTTCGATGAGAAATACTGGATTAATTATTGTAGGTTATTCAATTGGCATCTCTTTTACCAAGAGCTCACTGTCTGACATGATTAGTCACCTTCCCTCAATGTTGATCCTTACATCCTTAATTGTCCTTGTGTGTGTATGTACAGCTTTTGTTATGTCAAAATATTCCGGCATTGACTATCCTACCTCCTTAACAAGTAGTATACCTGGAGGTTTGTCACAAATTGTTGTGTTTGCAGAAGAAATGAAAGGTATTGATATTACGACAGTAACCTTTTTCCATGTTACAAGAGTGATAATGGTTGTTTTCTTAGTTCCCCTTTTAATTTTCAGTCCCATTTTTGCAGCGAATCGTACCAATGATTCCTCTAAAATAATGGATAACGTTATTCCAGAGTGGAGTGATTTATTTCCTCTGATCTTTCTGTTCGCGCTTATTTGTTTTCTCGCAGCAAGAATAGGTAAAATATTCAAATTACCAGCTCCTTACTTTTTAGGACCAGTAATCGCTGTTGCGGCAGTAAGCCTTTTTGGTTTGCAGGGACCACCACTTCCTCCTTCACTTCTTGATATATCTCAATTTATGGTTGGCGGTTATATCGGTTTACTATTAAAACCGGAACAACTTGACAACAAAAGAAAAACCTTGTTTTTTGCTTTGATGAACGGACTGATTTTGATCTGCGCAACAATGTTTTTTAGTTTTCTACTGACCCAGTATTATGATTTATCGACTATTACGGGTTTTTTAAGTTTAGCCCCTGGTGGAATGGATCAAATGGGAATCATTGCACAAGAAGTAAATGCTGATGTATCTACTGTTACCAGCTATCAACTATTTCGGATGGCTTTTATTTATGCCGCAGTGCCTCCATTACTAAGATTGGTATTAAAATTAAGTTTAAGAAAAAAAGACAAGAACAGTAACGTTAAAACTAAATGTTAATTAAAAAAGGAGAGAGCTTTGCTCAAGGACACTGAAAAAGTCTGATTTATAAAGAAAAGAAGGTCATCATTCACTATATTTAGATGATGACCTTCTTTTTACATACTAAAAAAAAATAGCATTAAATTTTCAAAAATTTCTTTGTTGTATCACTTATCCTTTGGCTTTCTTTGCTCTCCTCCCTCCAATCTTTTTTTAAGAATAAATTATTTTGATACCAACACAAAAAAAATATGTATTTAACTTATTGTTCTCCCTGTATTACCTTTAATAAAGAAAAGCGCATAAGCATAATGTAAAACTTATTAATCTACCAGTTAATTTTTTATGAAGAGTCACGAAATTAATTCTTAGTCATCCAAAGATCAATTGAAAGCGCATTCAAAATTTGGGAGGGGATTTAATAATGTTTCTTACAATTTTAGGCATCTCCATGGTTACCGTTTTTACCTATTTAATTATGTCCAAACGTTTATCACCCATTGTTGCTTTAACTTTAGTTCCGATCGTTTTTGCAGGAGTTGGTGGTTTTGGAAGCAAAATTGGCACTATGATGATGGAAGGCATTAAGCTAGTCGCTCCTTCTGCAGCTCTATTATTATTCGCCATATTGTTTTTTGGTATTATGATAGATACGGGCTTATTTGACCCACTTATCAAAAAGTTATTAGAAGTTGTCAAGGGAGATCCTGTCAAAATTTCGATGGGTACCACAATTCTTGCATTACTTGTGGCCCTAGATGGAGACGGTACAACAACGTATATCATTACTGTTTCAGCTATGTATCCACTTTATAAACGAATCGGTATGAATCCATTGGTTTTAGCCACTGTAGCCATGCTGGCTTTAAGTGTTATGAGTGGTATGACCCCCTGGGGAGGACCTGCTACCCGAGCAATAGCAGTATTGGGACTTGATGCATCCGAATTTTTTGTTCCACTTATTCCTACCATGATCGGTGGTGCTCTTTGGGTTATTTTCGTCGCATTTATTTTAGGGAAAAGAGAACGTAAACGACTTGGTGTAATACACATAGAAGAGTTCAAAAATGAAATAGCTGCTACTGTTGAAAATGAAGCCACTGAAACATTTCCTCATATTGACATTAAACGTCCCCGTTTTTTGTGGGTTAACTTATTAATTGTGGTAGGCATTATGGTCATGCTTATTATGGGATTGGTTCCTTCCCCCATTTTATTTTTGGTCGGTTTCGCTATAGCTTTAATGGTTAACTACCCCAATCTGGAAATGCAAAAAAGACGTATCTTAGCACATTCTGGAAACGCTTTAATTGTTGTTCTATTAGTTTTTGCGGCAGGAGTATTTGCAGGAATCTTTTCCGGTACAAAAATGGTTGATGCTATTGCTAATGGACTGGTTGCGATAATACCTGCTTCATTAGGACAGTTTTTTCCTGTCATTGTTGGCATTACAAGTATGCCATTCACTTTTGTTTTATCGAATGATGCCTATTATTTTGGAGTTCTCCCTATTCTTGCAGAAGCAGCATCAGCCTATGGTATTAGCCCATTGGAAATTGCTCGTGCTTCTATATTGGGACAACCCGCTCATTTAATGAGTCCACTTGTTGCATCAACCATTCTATTAGTTGGTATGGTTGATAAAGACCTTGGAGAATATCAGAAATTCGCATACAAATGGGCCATCTTGACAACGTTAATCTTAACAGTATTAGCTATTATTAGTGGTGCTATTTCTTTTATGTAATTTATAAAAGTCCTTGTATACTTGTTTGCAAGGACTTTTGTGGCATTTTTCAGCTAGATGGTTTTTTGATACAATTTTGTTGTTAGGTAAAGTTCTATGATTGAAACCATGAAATAAGATTGGAAAACTGAAGTAATTACTGATATTATGTGGATCTATTGGATTAAAGAATGTAAATATTTTTATCATTCATTATGTTAATGTAAAGCATGTCCTTCCTTGACTTACTTACCAAGTTCCATTTCTTTTTCAACAGTTCCACAAAACGCTCATTGATATAAGTACGGACAAACTGGTCCTTTTTCCAAATCGATGTCTTTTCTAAAAAGGCTGTTTTCACATACTTTGTTGCTATTTACCAGGTAGTGAGTTGTGGTTGATTTCCCCTCCAGATGCTCGCTTTCCGCGGGGCGGGCGGTGAGCCTCCTCGGCGTAAACGCCTGTGGGGTCTCACCTGTCCCGTTGCTCCCGCAGGAGTCTCGCACTTCCGCTCCAATCAACCTTAAATAGTTTCGTTTTAAAAACAACAATCTTTACGAAAAGAGCCTCTAAAAAAAACACCCGCTTAAGGCGTTGATCCTCAGGCAAGTTGGACCATGCCTGGTTCGCCTCCTCTTCCAGTGAACTTTCAATCTTTCTCTGGATCACCATCGCTTGATAATACTAAAAAAAAGAGAATATATGGTAATCTACTAGAGTTGATTCTCATGCATTCTCATGTAATAGACTATATTCGGTTTTTTAATAGCAGATTCTGCTTCTGTGCGGTTGTTACTTGCTTGTAGCACTCCTACCATAGTAATAGCCACCATTTCCATGGTTTCAATTTTTACGGTCAATTGCTGAATGTGATTTTTTACTATGAGATTTTTTACTATGAGATTTTTATTTATGGCGGCAGTTTTTGCAGACTTTGATGGTTTGGTTTGTTTCAGTTTTGTGCGGGTAGAGAAGCTTTACTCCTGTTCTTTCACACAGTGGGCATGTCCCTCTGCCATTTGAAGGCAAGTGGCTGATTGATTTTCCTCGGTTTCTTTTTGCCATTCCCCATCATTCCTATTCATAATAATTCTTGTTTCTTTATTAAATGTTGGACTGGCACAAAGGTTGATAGGCATTTGATGATTTTTAACAATAGAGCCGCAATTCACATGAAATATATTACCACTTTCCTTTTACAAAATTAAACAAACAGCAACAATATTAAACAATATTAAACAATAAAAACAGTTGATTACCAATATACAGTTTATAGGAATTATAATGGAATAAAATCCAGTAATTTTGTACTCCTAAAATTACTGGATTTCGAGTGGCACAGTACTTTTTAAATAGGAAAAACAGTTTAAAATTCAATCTTCTAAAATAAAGTATTATATTTTCTCAATAAAATTTTTGTATTTTTAACTGCCCCTGATTTTACGACAAGATATTAAGTACATTCAACTTACAATAAGCTTGTATTAAAATTTTTAGCATTTTGGGGGTGCAGTTTTTGACAAAACAGAAAAAGCAGAAATGGAAAAGGAATTTAGTGGTGATGACTGCCATAACCGGACTAGGGTTCTCTACATTTTATACAGGCCTAAGTATTCCGGTTGCAGCGGTCGAACAACCTGACCAGCCGATTCCTAAGAAAGAATCGGTCTCAATTGTTCAACTTGTCGTACCAAATGATAAGGCAAAGGACAAGCTTCTTGAGCTTGGAATTGACCTTACCCACAGAATCGAAGCACACGACGGAGTCTATGAAGTGGATGCCGTTGTCACACCAACAGAAATTGCCATGTTAAAGACCTTTGGCATCAATGTAAAAGAGACCCTGATCACCGAAAATCAATGGAGCACACGCGTGGCAGAGCGGCAATCTACTGTCCAGCTGCAAGCCAGTCTGGCAGCTTCCGAGGATACACTTAAAGTCCTTAGGGCAAACCATTTTACCAATCAATCAGGCACCTTCCTATATCTCGAAGTAAAATCAAGCGCCGGTGCGACTGCTAGCACTGCACTTAAAGCAACTTGGACCGAGAACGGTGAGGAAAAATCTGCTACACTTTCTAGATTGGTAGATTACGGTGAATATTTATATCACTATTTGCTTTTACCAGTTAGCGCCATACCTTCATCTGTTAAAATTGAAAGTAATCTTGGAGGAACAGCTACGAGCACCATTACTGAATGGTTAGGGAAAGAGCCGAAACATCCAAAAACAGATTATGTTACGGATTTTGTTGACCACTATATGGCACCAAATGAATTATATGAACGTGCCGAAAAACTTTCAAAAGAATTCCCGAACTTGGTAGAAATCATTGATATGCCAAATAAAACAAATGGTTACAGACGTCTTGCCCAAGCAACTATCGGCGGCACGACCAATCTCGCAGTTGTTGTTTCCTCAAAAGCATGGGGGCATGAAGGCGGGAATGATGTATCGGTAGAATTCAAGAATCCGGGAACCAATAATGCACCACTAAAAGTGACTGTGGATGGTACCAAGATTTTAGTAGATTTAGCTACTGATTCGTCAGGAAAGGCAACAAGTACTGCCGCACAAGTGGTTAAAGCACTGAATGAGAATGCTAGCCAACTTGTCACTGCGACTACATACCGCGGTAATACTGGTGCTGGTGTTGTCGCACCAACCACAAATGCTGCGATATTAACTGACGGCTTGAAAGCTGGGGCAGACGTTTCCCGTGATCCTTTCACAGTAAAAGCAATCCGAATCGGCAAGCATCGTGACGGTTCTAAACCAGGTGTTCTTGGATATGCTCAGGAGCATGCCCGTGAATGGGTGACCCCACTCGTAACAATCGAAACGGTGGAAAGACTACTGCGAAACTATAGTCAAGATAGTGAGACAAGAAAGCTTGTTGATAATCTTGATATATTCCTTGTACCTTCAGTAAACCCTGATGGTGCTAATTACAGCTTAAATGATTACAATATGCAGCGTAAAAATATGACCAATCACTGTGGTCCCACTGCCTCTGACCCTGGGTACCGTAATAATTGGGGAGTTGACCTTAACCGCAACCATTCTGTTGGTTMCGTTTTTGATGGCTATATTGGCGGAGGTACAAGTTGCACGGGAGATACTTACGCTGGACCAGCTGAAAACTCTGAGCCTGAAGGAAGAAACCTTGTCTGGCTTGCTGACAAAAACCCAAATATTAAGTTTGCAATGAATATTCATAGTTATGGCGGCTACTTCATGTGGTCCCCTGGTGCTTACGATTYAAAACGTACAACACTGCCACGCCCATCTGCTGGTGAAGAAGCGTTTTACTGGGCAGCTTCTGATAACATCTTAAATGATATTCAAGACCACCGCGGAACGGTCATTCTACCTAGTCGTACAGGTCCAATTCCTGACGTACTATACTCTGCTGCAGGTAACTCTGCGGACTACCTATGGTATGAAAAGGGGATTTATGCCTGGAACTTCGAAGTAGGGGCAGATTTATGGAATAAGGATACAAAAAGATGGCAGGCAGTTGGATTCCAGCCAGCCTTTGTAGAAGGTCATGAAGAAGCAATGGAATTTGCCAATGGGTTGATTGGCTTAATGAAAGTAGCCTACAACAGTGCAAAAGACCATCAGCCGCCTTCCTCAAAAGCTACACCTGGAAACGGAAAATACACAGGTCCGGTTGATGTTAAGATTGAAACAAGTGAGCCAGCCACGATTTATTATACGCTTGACGGCAGCCGCMCAACCTTCCAATCAGCTAAAATTAAATTAAGCGGCACCCGTGAATTTGCAGAAACATTAAAAATTGAAAAGACTACAACCATCAATTATTTCACTGTGGACGCCGCAGGAAACATTGAGAAAAACTTCAATCCACTTGGTAATGGGAAAAACTATAATTCTGTAACGCTTACAATAAAATAACGGTTTGCAAGGGGTTGGCCTAACGGGGTCAACTCCTTTTTCATTGGTATCTTTCAACTGATAGAATTTCTATTATATTGGGCCTTCTTTTTAGGTGACTATAAAATCAACAAACCTCTAGCAAATGCTTCTGCTAAAATCCGTTGTCACATAGCTTAATAGGATTTATGGTTTTATGAGTTCTTGTGTCAAACTGTCCAAGTTTTTTACCCCACAAGTTTCCACTCTTCTGTTTTTTAGACTAGCTCTAATTCTTCTTCAAAAAAATTTCTCCATACTTACATCTAAAACTCTTGAAAGTTTAAGAGCTAATTTACCTGATGATGTCTTATTACCTTATGATGAGGATGCTCGTTTTCTTGAATTCGTGAAGCATGACTATGAAAAGGAGCTACCTGAAAAGTCCAGAAAACTCATATATTTTAAAAGGGACAAGGAACGTGATTTTGCCATCTTATCTCTCTTCTTAGGAAGTGGCACCAGGGTGAATGAGTTATTTAACTTAAGCCTACGAGACTTGGATTTCGAGGAAAAACAAATACATGTTTTACGCAAGGGTGGAAAAAAGGATGTAGTGGCCGTCTCTCCTCAGATTACCTAGCTGTGCGAACGTATAGGGGATCAAACGATGATACGGCCTATGTATTCTTAACTAGGGTGAATAATGGAGTCCCCCTCTTTCCAACCGCGCCATCTAGGCTTTAGTAAAGAAATACACGAAAGCCTTTAAGTCCAATAATTCCAAGTCCCCACACAAAATTAGGCAAACCTATGGGACGAATATAATGGACCAATCAGGAGATATTCATTTGTTGATGACTCAACTTGGTCATACTTCAACCACAACGGCTGCACTATATACAAACCCTGGGCAGGAGAAGTCTAAAAAGGYCGCAAAACAGATGGGCGAGAGAAGAACAAATTATCGTGAAAAGGACTGAATGAAAAAAGAGAAGATTTTTCTAGTCTTCTCTTTTTTAGTTTTGAATGTAAATCTCGATAAAGTTACTGGTACGCTTTGTTTGAAGAACCAAATTCACGAATTTTGCCTATAACTGTTTCTTTAATCGCCTCACGACCTGGACCAATAAATTTACGTGGATCATACACATCAGAGTCTGCATTTAATACTTCACGCACTACTTTTGTAAATGAAATTTGATTTTCTGTATTTACATTGATTTTAGCTGTTCCTAACGAGATTGACTTTTGAATTTGATCTGTTGGGATACCTGTACCACCGTGTAAAACAAGAGGTAAACCGGTTGTTTTACAAATTCGTTTCATCTCTTCAAATCCTAAGTTCGGTTCCCCCTTGTAAGGTCCATGAATAGAACCTAACGCAGGTGCCAAACAATCAATACTAGTAAGCTTCACTAACTCTTCACATTCTTGTGAATCTGCGTAGATAACACCCTCTGCAACCACATCATCTTCCTGTCCACCAACAGTACCTAACTCAGCTTCAACAGATACCCCACGCTCATGAGCATATTCCACTACCATTTTGGTGATTTCCACATTTTCTTTAAATGGATGGTGAGAAGCGTCAATCATCACTGATGTAAACCCAGCTTCAATGGCAGCTTTACATTTTTCAAAACTAGAACCGTGGTCTAAATGGATCGCGACAGGAACAGTGATATTCATTTCCTCGATAAGAACCTTTACCATCGCTGTTACTACTTTAAATCCACCTACATAACGAGCTGCCCCCTCAGATACACCGAGGATAACTGGAGATTTTTCTTCTTGAGCTGCAGCTAAAATAGCCTGTGTCCATTCCAAATTATTGATGTTGAATTGGCCAACCGCATACCCTTCTACTAACGCCTTGTTTAACATCTCTTTCATTGAAGTTAAAGCCATATTAATATCCCCCTTAATAATAGACCCAAACCTTTCATTTTTTGTAAGGGTCGTTATGTAAATCAATCATACATACTATTTACAACTTATATCCCAATTTTTTGTATACGATAATTGTATTCGCCAGTGTTCTATAACCAACTATTCTATGCATAGTACATGTCAGTATTCAACTTATGCTTCATATGTTCTTATTTTATTGATACGATTTTTATGTCTACCACCATCAAAAGGTGTTGTTAACCATATTTTTGCAATATCACGAGCTAGACCTGGACCAATCACACGCTCTCCCATAGCTAATATGTTGGTATCGTTATGTTCTCTCGTTGCCTTAGCACTAAACATATCATGCACAAGTGCACAACGTATTCCCTTTACTTTGTTGGCTGCAATGCTCATTCCAATACCTGTTCCGCAAATTAAGATCCCACGGTCCACTTCTCCTTTTGCAACCTTTTCAGCTACTGGCAAGGCATAATCCGGATAGTCAACAGATGTACTGCACTCACAGCCCATATCTTCATATTCAATATTCATTTCTTTTAACAGAGAAATAATCTCTTTACGAATATTTATACCACCGTGATCAGAAGCAATGACTACTTTCATATTTTCTTCCTCCTAAGTTACTGCGCTTGATTCCGAGAACCAAAAAGAGTATTTTTTTCACCCACTGTAGCTTTAATCGCTCCCGGCCGGGTAGGATATGTTTCCTCCTAATTTATCATGATTTACATAGATTTCTGCTTCTTCCACTATATAGATAGAGTTCGTGCTAATTGATACAAGGACATATCAATTTCATGAACTTGTTTCTCAGCTTGCTCAAAAGATTTATAGACAATTTTCCCACTATTAAAACCTACCATATTCCCGCCATGTCCATCGATTAGCAAATCGACAGCTTTTGCACCCATTTGACTACCTATCATTCGATCGTATGCAGTTGGGGTTCCTCCGCGTTGAAGATAGCCTAAAACAATAACCCTTGTATCTAACTTAAATCGGTCCCTTAATGCAACGCTGATATCCTCAGCTCTACAAACACCTTCGGCAACGACAATAATACTATGCATTTTCCCGCGATTACGCCCACATGTAATTCTTTCAAAAATATCCTCTATTCGATAGGAAGCTTCAGGAATGATAATGGATTCTGCACCTGAACATAATCCAGCCCATAAGGCAATGTCTCCAGCTCCACGTCCCATAACTTCTACAACGGAGGTTCGCTCATGTGAAAAGGCAGTATCACGAATTTTATCAATTGCATCAATCGCAGTACTGACGGCTGTATTAAAACCAATAGAGTACTCTGTACCAGCAATATCATTATCAATTGTCCCAGGTATTCCAACTACTGGAACACCTTTTTTACCTAATTTTCTAGCTCCAATAAAAGAACCATCACCACCAACGACAACCAAACCATCAATTCCATATTTATTTAATTGATTAAAAGCTGTTTTTTGTCCTTCTTCTGTTTTGAATCGTTCACTTCGTGAGGTCCGTAAAATCGTGCCGCCGCGGTGAATAATATCGCCTACACTTCCTAATGTCATCGGAGTGATATATCCTTCTAATAAACCCTCATAACCATTATGAATTCCAAATACATCCATCCCTTTATAAATTCCTCTTCTTACTACCGCACGAATAGCCGCATTCATGCCTGGTGCATCACCACCGCTTGTTAAAACCGCAATTTTCCTCATAATCGGCCTTCTTTCATTCGATATAATCGGATAAGTCTTTATTTGATCACTAGAATGTATAATTTCCACTTATAATAAATTTTAATAGTAATAAACCTTAATCTTGAATGTAAAAGAGGCTGTTCTATAAGTTGACTCCTCGACTTATAGAACAGCCTCTTTTCATGATTAAACTTATTTATATTTGCATTTATATTTAACTACTTTTGAAGCAATCGTTTTCTGTACGACTAATCATTCGAAGCGATTAGTCCATATGTTGTCCACCGTTGATATCGATATCCTCACCATTGATATAAGCTGCTTCTTCAGATGCTAGGAAAGCGATGGTAGCTGCAATTTCTTTTGTTTCCCCTGGTCTTCCGGCTGGAATATTGGCAATAATGCCGTCTGCTTGTTCTTTCGGAAGCGACTTCCAAATTTCAGTGTTGATTAATCCTGGTGCTACTGAGTTTACTGTAATACCATCTTGTGCCACTTCACGAGCCATGTTTTTAGAGAAACCAAGAACAGCAGCCTTTGATGCAGAGTAGTGAGCACCACCGAATACTCCACCGCCTCGCTTACCAGATACTGAAGAAAGGTTGATGATTCTCCCGTACTTTTGTTCTTTCATGACTTTCGCAGTTGCTTGAGAACATAGGAATAAACCAAACATATTGACATTGAAGATACGTTTGATATCATCTAGAGTCATATCCTCTACTGTTACTTTTTGTGAAATACCAGCGTTATTCACTAGGATATCAAGACGTCCAAATTCTTTAAGAACCACTTCAACCATTGCATCTACAGATTCTTTGCTTGTCACATCAAGCTGAACACCTAATACTTGTCCGCCCGTTTCTTCTTTAATCACGTCCACTGTATCTTGAACGCCTTCTATATTAATATCAGCAATAACCACTGCTGCACCTTGACGAGAAAGTGTTAAAGCGATTTCACGTCCAATTCCTTTTGCTGATCCACTTCCTGTTACGATGGCTACACGATTAGTTAATTCAAACATTAATGTATTCCTCCTAGGTTAGGGAAACATGGGGACTGTTCCCATGTTTCCAATTTTAATCTTATAAACTCTTATTTAGTAAAACAGAGGGCTCTGATGTTGTTGGAAACTCAAGAACCGTCTCCGTGTTTCAATTTAAAAGTTCTTTTGCATTAGCAACTATGTTTTCTACTGTGATGCCGTTTAGTTCAAGTAACTTTTCATATGGCGCTGATTGGCCGAATTGGTCTTGAACACCGATACGCTTTACTTTTCCTTTACCGGCTTCAGCTACTACTTCACTTACCGCACTTCCAAGGCCATTAAGGATGTTGTGGTCTTCTACTGTTACGATTTTTCCGATTTCTACGCACTCTAACACAGCTTCTTTATCAAGTGGTTTTATAGTGTGCATGTCTAATAGCTTAACTGAGATGCCTTCTTTTTCTAGTTCTCTGGTAGCTTCTAATGCAAGACGAACAGTGTCACCGTTTGCGATGATTGCAACGTCAGTTCCGTTTTGGATTTCTTTTGCTTTTCCAATTACGAACTCTTCGCTTTCATCATAGATGAATGGCATGGCGTCTCTTGTGAAACGAAGATATACAGGTCCTTGGATTTCTGYAGCTTGAGCGACTAATTTTCTAGTAGAGTTATAATCTGCACCCATAACCACCGTCATGTTCGGAATTGTTCTATATACACCCATATCTTCGATTGCTTGGTGACTCCCACCGTCATTCGCTGGAGTTAAACCACCGTGAGAGCAAGCGATTTTAACGTTTAAGTTTGGATAACAAGCTTCTTGGCGAATTTGCTCAGTCATTCGTAATGAACCGAATACAGCGTATGTGCTGATGAATGGAATTTTACCAGTTGCCGCAAGACCTGCAGCTAAACCTGCAGCGTTTTGTTCAGCGATCCCAACGTTTACGTGTTGGTTTGGTAGTTCTTTAGCAAATTTAGTTGTTTTACATGATTTACCGATATCAATATCCACAACATAAATGTCTTTATTATTTTTCCCTAACTCTACAATTTCATCACCGAATGCTTCTCTAGTAGCTTTTTTTGTTTGGATGTCTTTTGCTAAAACTGTCATTATCTTAACCCCCTTGCTACTTCTGCGATTGCTTGTTCATATTGTTCTTTGTTTGGCGCAACTCCGTGCCAATCAACAACATCTTCCATGAATGAAACGCCGCGGCCTTTTACTGTGTTTGCAATAATCGCTTTTGGCCTACCGTTCTTTGAACCTCTAATCTCATCTAATGTAGCTACGATTTCTTCCATTGAATGTCCGTCGATTCTCTTAGTTTCRAAACCGAATGCAGCAAATTTAACTTCTAAATCGTGGTTTGGCATAACTTCTTCGGTTGTACCATCAATTTGAAGACCATTGTCATCAACGAATACAACTAAGTTATCTAGTTGATACTTGGCAGCTGATTGAGCGGCTTCCCAGATTTGACCTTCTTGAGCTTCTCCATCACCAACCATGGCAAATACGCGGTAATCTTTCTCATCACGCTTTCCAGCTAATGCCATTCCAACTGCGCAAGATAGTCCTTGACCAAGTGATCCTGTTGAAATATCGATCCCAGGACATTTCTTCATATCAGGATGTCCTTGGAAAGGGGAACCGTATTGTCTTAAGGTATGAATCGTTTCATATGGTACAAATCCCCGCAAAGCTAGTGCAGAATATTGGATTGGACAAACATGTCCTTTTGATAAAACAAATCGATCGCGATCTTCCCATTTTGGATTTTGCGGGTCGATGTTCATTTCTCTAAAGTAAAGAGTGGTAACGATATCTGCAGCAGATAAGGATCCGCCTGGATGTCCCGATTGTGCTTCGTAAACCATTGTTAGTGCTGTTTGTCTAAGCTCGATGGCTTTTTGCTTTAATTCTTCAACACTTAATTTCATTTTTGTCACCTCGGAAGTTTTTTTATAGAATTCTACTAGTTGTCTTATTATATTGTTGTCTACTTGTCTACTAAGTACCTTATAGGTTTAATATAAATCTATTGTTTATCCTTGTCAATACATTTTAAGAAAACCTTTTCATTAGTTTTATCAATTCAATTATTTTGCCAGCTTTACTAACATAATAGGAAAATATCTATTTTTAATATTTTTTAATAGATCAATGTCTTTGATTCTATCTGCACGTAAACTACTACAAGTACAATGTGAAATTTTGTTATTATAATCAAGTTTAATCCAATCATTTTCTTTCATTGCTTAATGACGATTATTACAATACAGGTCCATTTAAAATCACGCTTTCTATAATGATTGATATACTAATAGTAGTACCAGACAAATGAATTATATTCCCTTTGTCTAGATACCATACTTTCACATAAATATATCTAGTATTAATACAAAGATTAATCCAGCAATAGCAGTTATAGTTGAAATTACACTGTATGTTGCAAATGTCTCTTTCATATCCATTCCCATGTATTCTTTAACAATCCAGAAGGCTGCATCATTTACATGAGATGCCATACAGCTTCCGGCACCAGTTGCAAGAGTAACTAATACTAAGTTAACGTCGGGAGTTTGAGCTAACATTGGCATAACTAGACCAGCAGTCGATAAAGTAGCAACTGTTCCAGATCCTAACGCGACACGTAATAATGCTGCTACTAACCATGCAAGAATTAGTGGATTAATAGATGAACCTAAGAATATTTCTGCAATATAATCACCCACACCACCATCGATAAGTACTTGTTTTATGGCTCCGCCACCACCAATGATTAAAAGTAATAATCCTAAGGCATTTATGGATGAACCACATGAATCCATCATCTTCTTAATTGGAATATTTCTTCTGATTCCCATTGTATAAACAGCTAACAAGAACGAAAGTAAAATCGCTATGGATGCATTACCTATAAATTGAATCACCATAAAAAATAAATTATCTCCTAAACCTGCTGCACCTTGAATTGCATTAACAATAGCTCCAATAGCCATTAATATGACGGGAAAGGTAGCGGTAAAAACACTAATGCCAAATCCCGGTGTATCTTCTAAATCAATATGTTTTTGTTCCTCTAATTGAGAAAGCTCTCTCTTTTTCTTGAATATTTCTGGCATTAGTTTTCCAATAAGCCTAGGATACAAAATCCCAGCAATGATAACTGTTGGAATTGCAATGATAGTACCAACAACTAATACACTACCTACATCTGCGCCATATACTGCTGCAACAGCAGTCGCACCTGGATGTGGTGGTAAGAAAGAGTGAGTGACTAATAAAGTTGCAGCCATTGGGAGACCTAACTTGACAATCGATATATTTAACTCTTTTGAAATGGTAAAGATAATCGGAATTAATAATACAAAGGCAACTTCATAAAACAATGTGATTCCTACGATAAATGAAGCAGATACAACCGCCCACTGTATTTTCTTTTTACCAAATTTATTGATTAAAGTAACAGCGATACGATGGGATCCTCCGGCATTAGCAATTAATCTTCCTAGCATAGCACCAATTCCAAAGATAAGACCAATATGACCTAGTGTCCCTCCTAAACCGTGTTCAATTGTCGCAGCAATTGATTCCGGTGGTATTCCCAAGAACAAAGCCAAAAGAAATGAGACAATAATTAAGGATACAAAGGTATTTAGTTTAAATTTCATTATTAAGATAAGTAGTAGTAAAACACCAATAGCTGTTATTAATAATGGCATGAATAACCCTCCAAATCTATCATTTCAACATTCTTCCTCATTTACATCCTGTTAAACTTAAATTGATTCCACTCATTGTTAGGATTAAACTTTTATTTCCAGAAATGCACGTTATTATTAATTTATGTAAAATACTCTTCTAATATAAATATTCTAGTTTGTGAATCTAGATATTAATTTCATATATAGCGCTTTCAATTTTTAATATAGTAACGGAGAAAATGGTACACAGATATAGTTATTCACAATTAACATTTAATCATTGTGTTCAGCAATATGATCTTCTCTTACCTTAATTTTTAGCTTTGTTTTCAAGTGCCCTTTTCTAATAAATCATTTAAACTTACTTAGACAATTAATCATTTCCCTAGCAGCCTCCATAATGCCTCTATACAACGAGATGATAACCCTTTCATTTTATTTATTAGAAGATGTAAGCTATTAACCTTTTCACCTGTAGATACTAGACATATTAATTTATAGGACTATTTCATTGTAAACTTGTCTACTAAGTAGATATCGTAAGTATAATTTTATATTTATATAGTGTCAACCCATATCAAATACTTTAATTTACTAATTTTTCATACCATAAACATGACAAATGGACTTTCTAATAAGTCCATTGTCGCTTTTATGGTGTCATGTCACTACTATTTAAATATAAAATCATTACCTCTTACTGCCGCACGAATAGCTACATTCATTCCTGATACATCACCACAACTTGTTAAATCGGCAACTCTACCCATAATCCCCTTACATTCTTTGGGGTATTGATATATGATATTGTTTTTGGATCATAAGAATACTTCCATAAATTATTACCAGATTCATAAATAAGTAAGATTGAATATAAAAAGGGTCATTCATAGTTGACTGCTCAACTTATGAATGACCCTTTTCCTACCAAATTATTTATTTTTACATTAAGTGTTTGTCACTTCAGAACTTTTTTTAGAACTATTTTCTAGGCTTCTCATTTGTTTTCCCTGTCAATACGAAAAACTTTCACTTTTTTATAATCAAAATTCGATTTAAGAAAATACAGCAACTATATAGCAATCCGCCGTAGTTTCTTAATTGTATTGATGACTCTAATCGGATTACATGTTAGCGATATTTTTTTCAACAGACGCATTTTCTCCTTTAACTAGAGACTTTCCTGATACTTTAACTAAAGTAACGACGATGATGGCACTTACTATTAAGCTTATACCTAGGAAAATCATACTTATATGGAAGTTACCTGTTAAATCTCTAATCCAACCTACAATATATGGACCAAAGAAACCACCAAGGTTACCGATACTGTTAATCAAGGCAATCGCACCACCTGCGGCTGCTCCAGTTAAGAAAGAAGGTGGGATAGCCCAGAATGGGGAGTAAGCACCGAACGCTCCACTTAAACTAATCGTTAATAATCCAAATGCTAACCATACATTTGTTTCTAGAACAAATGTAGCTGCTACCATGGCAACCGCACTTATAGATAAACATGCTGCCACATGCCAACGTCTTTCGTTCTTTTTATCAGAGTGGATTCCTACAAAGTACATCACAATCATCGCGAAAAAGTACATAGCACCAATTACCCAGCCCAATGATTGCATGCTTAAGCCTGTTTGCTCGGACAGTCCATTCGTGATGGTTGGTAAGAACATTACAATTCCATAATACCCAATCATCCAGAAAAAATATCCAACAGATAAAATTAAAACATCTCGATCTTTTAACGCTTGCGTGAAAGTATAGTGTTTAACTGCCTGCTTTTCTAACTGTTCTTTAGTTGTAACATCAATTAACCATTTCTTTTCATCTTTTGTTAACCAGTTTGCTTTTTCGATTGTATCATCAAGATAGAAGTAGCAAATAACACCTAGAATAATGGCAGGAATTGCTTCCAATACAAATAACCATTGCCATCCAGAGAACCCTAACCAATCAATACCTAGAAAAAAGGTTGAAAGTGGTGAACCAATTGCATTTGCTGCTGGGATTGCAATCATAAATCCAGCAATGGCTTTAGCATGGTGCTTAGATTGATAGAAACCGCTTAAATAGTGAACCATACAAGGATAGAAACTAGCTTCAGCAATCCCTAGTAAGAAACGAGCAGTATAGAATTGCCAAGGTTCTGTTATGAAAGCCATAAGGACCGCTATAATCCCCCAAGTGACCATAATACGGCTTATCCATTTTCTAGCTCCAACTTTGCTCATCATAGCGCTTCCAGGTACTTCCAGAAGGAAATACCCAAGGAAGAAAATTCCTGCTCCTAAACCGAAAACAGCATCTGAGAACCCTAAATCTTGATTCATTTGTAGTGCTGCAAACCCTATATTAACCCGGTCTAGAATTGAAATGGTAAAGCACAGGAATAAAAACGGAATTAACCTCATTGTTACTTTTTTGGTAGTAGATTGTTCTAATTGATGTGCATTCATCCTAAACAACTCCTTAGTTCCGGACTATTTATTGGTACATTGTTCATAGTTATAGCAATATAGCGGAGTAAACGTTTACAATTTTATCTACCTCTTATATTGGAAAATTCTTCTTACTGTTGTAGAACAATTTTAACTTTTTGTTATTTTCATAGAAACTATGAAGGATTAAATCATTAAAATTTTAATAATACCTTTATCACATCTTCGAGCTTCTCATCAACAATCTTCATACCAGTCTTGGCCTCTTCGATGGGTAATATCTTTGAAATAAACAATGAGGTATCAAACATGCCAGTTGCAATGGCATCCGCCGCGATTTCAAAATCATCCCTCGTATACATATTGGAGCCGATAATCTGGATTTCTTTATTTTGAAGATAGGAAATTTCAATTTCGGGTTTCTTTCCAAATAGAGCTACTTCGGAGACCTTGCCTCCCCTTTTTACTATCCTAAAAGAATCATTCAATACTGCTTGGATTCCAACGGCTATAAATACATGATCGACTCCGTCTCCGTTTGTTTTTTTTAGTATCGTTTCAATGGCATCTACTTTTGATGTCTGAATTGGGTGGGTAGCTCCAAGTCTCTTCGCAATTTCCATGTTGTATTCCAATGCATCTGTAATGAATATTTTTGTTGCACCTGAGTTTCTTGCTGCTAATAAAATTCCTAACCCAATTGGACCCGCGCCCAAAATGGCCAATTTATCACCAAGACCGACTTTTGCTTTTCTGACAGCGTGTATACCAACCGCTAGCGGCTCAATCAAAGCACCTTGTTCAAAGGACACATTATTCGGTAATGGTACGACCGTGCTTTCTGGAACAACTATAAATTCACCGAACGATCCTGTCCATTCTTGTGTACCTAATACTTTTTTGTTTTCACAAATATTATATTCCCCAGACCGACAGCGCTTACAAGTACCACATCCGTAATGGGGTTCTACCGTAACTCGATCACCTATAGAAACACTCGATACTTCATTTCCTACATCCACTACTATTCCTGCTAGTTCATGCCCTGAGATAACTGGGGGAACCCGAAAAGGGTGTGTTCCATGATAAGCGTGTACTTCTGAACCACATATTCCAGTCACCTTCACTTGAATTTTCACTTCATGGCTTTGTTTGATATTGGGCGTGTCAACCTGATTTACTACAACAGAATATGGTTTATCAATTACTGCAGCTCTCAAATAGACCCTCCTATCTTTAACATCATTTAGTATCTTAATAGACATGTAAAACACTTTTCATAAACACTAAAATCCACCCCTAAAGTGCTTACACTTCTTTTAAAAAAGATGGTATAAGCTTGGATATACTAAATGTTTATAGTTTACACAATCTAATCATTAAATATGTTGATTAAAAGGTGCTTTTTGTTACTTAGCGTCTTTACTACTTGTCTAACAAGTAACCTTATATTAACAGTTTACTTACAATCTATGGTTATCGTCAAGTACTTTTAATCAAAATATAATTGAGTACCTCCATTTACAAATTTGATAGGGCAATCCTGTTGATATTAACGAAAATCGGCTATTCATAAAATTGAACTAAAATACAAAAAAGGCAAAGTCTATGCAGGTAAATGACAACTGCATGGCTTCGCCTTTTCTTTTTTAAAGGAAATTCAATTTTCTAAGGTTAAATATAATGGTTTAGCATAAAGACATTTCATCTAATTAGTCAATCCAATATCGGTTATATAAATTTTGCATATGAGATGTCATGAGTTTCACTGCTTCCTCTTGGTTGTGTTCTTCAATTGCTTTAATCAGTAATTGATGTTCACGAAAGTTAACATCTCGATAATCTGGTCGAGTAACGGTACGATCACGAATAAATTGCCACATTTCTTGCTGTTTCATCGAACTAATAATGTCTGAAATGATTTTAATAAATAGTTCATTATGTGTTGCTTTTGCAATCCCAAAGTGTAAGGCCTCATCTGTTTCGGGTACATATACACCCGCGTTTGTTTCTTCTTCCATCTTATTAATAATTGTATGAAGCTCCTGAATATCTTCATCTGTAGCTCTTTCAGCAGCGAATTTTATAATAAGTGGTTCGATATTCATTCTAGCATCAATAATATCCTCTGGTGATATAGAGTCTAAAACGTGATCAGATTTAGAATCCTCTGATTGAGGTTGATTACTTTGAATATAAACACCTTCGCCTTGTCGAGAATAGATAAATCCATTCAGTTCCAAAGCACTAAGAGCTTGTCTGACTGGTGCACGGCTCACACCAAATTGTTCACATAATTCTCTCTCCGCTGGTAGTTTATCACCTATTTTAAATTCTCCTGAAAGTATACTAGAAAGAATTTGATTATAAATTTGAACATATAACTTTTTACTGGAGACTGGATTGAAATTAATTGAAAACACCCCATTCTTATATTTTTTTTTATCTTACGTTTGAATTACAATCCAATTTTATTGTCATAAAACAGTTTCCATCTCATTTTATCCTACTTTTACTCACCCTACATCTAATATTGTTAAAATAAATGGATATTAGTCTAAACGTTACCTTATTGTACAACAAACAAAGTAGACAACTATTATATTTAAAGACGCATACTTACTTTATTATAATATCTTCTTATATTCTGGGCAATATACTAACAGTTCCCCTGCTTCCGTTATTATCCAGATTGAATCGCTTTTCACCAAAAATAAAGCCTTTAAGAAAAATAAAAATACATTAACTTTAGGAGTTGTCAAATGATAACAGCCAGAACAGACACCTACCATTCTACATATTGGTATAATTAAGATGTCCTAACGACTATTATTATGCCTCACTAAATCAAGTTATTTGATTAGGCCCTCCAATGGAAAGCAATCTATATTCATCTTGTAGTTTTACCATTACGAACGCTATACTTTACTCTTCAGCATACTAGGTTTATTTTTTCTCAGAAAATAACAGGGATTTAATCCGGATCCAGGGACGCTCATTCTCCCATTCTACTTTGACTGGGACACAAAAGGTCTTTTCCAATAATGATTCGGTTAATACGTCCCTTTTTTCTCCTTTACCCATAACGTTCCCCGAATTGATTAACATAGCATGGGTTATAGATGGTACAATTTCTTCAATATGATGTGTAACATATAAAATGGTTGGGCCGTTCGGTTCAGCAGTCATATCTTCAATAGATGCTAACAGCTCTTCTTTAGAGTAAATATCCAGTCCATTGCAAGGCTCATCTAAGATTAATAATTGCGGTGAAGGCATGAGGGCCCTTGCAATCATTACTTTTCTTTTTTCACCTTGAGATAGTGTGTGGATAAATTAGTTAGACAAAAATTTGATTCTGAATTGGTCAAGTAATGCTTTTGCTTTCTTTACATCATCCTCTGTAATTTCCTCATATAATCCAATTGAAGCAAATTTTCCGCTTAAAACTACTTCAAGTGCTGTATCATTTGGGCGTGACTGATATTCCTGATCTAATGAGGAACTGACCCAGCCGATGGATTTCCGCAGTTCAGGAATATTCGTTTCCCCAAAAAGATTTCCTAAAACTGACACTTCACCACTATTCGGCCATTGATAACCTGTAATCATTTTTAAAAGAGATGTCTTCCCTGATCCATTTAGACCTAGAAGTGCCCAATGTTCCCCTTTTTGGACCTCCCATGAAACCCCATTCAATAACAGATTTCCATTTCGCTTCCAGATAATATTTTTAAGTGAAATGATGCTTTTCGTTCGACTCACTTTTTCTCCTCCTTAAGATATTAAAATCTTTTACAGACGGTTTTCCCCATGTTCAATATTTTTAAAATGTTTGCTTGGTCCCTTGCTACGTTAGTAGACAAGAACCAATGTCCCCTAGCAATCAGGGTTAGTGTAAAAACCGAATTAACTGAATAATGTAATCATACTTACATTTTAACATTTTAAAATATAGGTTCTATCTTATAGCGCTCCAATTTGTCGCATATATAAAGATTAGTGTTTTTACAATGATTGAAGTTTGCAGGACTGCAAACTGTTGCCAGCCATAATCCAAGTGAACACTTTACCCCGTTTGTTACAAAAGCGAAAGTTCTCTTAACTGCAGCTTAACAAACTGTTAATAGCAATATTGCGGTAGTCAGGTTAGTGAGACGATTGAATTTCTTAAATAACATGCAAGTTGAACTTTTAAAATGTCTTCTGGATTCGAAAAGGAAATTTGAAGCTTTTCTTCGATCCTTTTTAGCCTTTGATATAAAGTATTAACATGGATATGTAAATTTTTGGCTGTTTGTGTAGCTTGACGGTCGTTCTCCATATAGGCAAGCAGGGTTTGTTCTAAATCCAAAGTACCGTCTTTTTCAGATTGGAGGGGATTAAAAACTTCATTTACAAAAGAGTTCAAGTCATCAATGGGTTGGTGAATAAAAAGATGATTTATGCCAATATCCTGATAATTCATGATACTTTTAAGCTGCCTCGAGATCAAAAAAGAAAGGGCTTTATCCGCTTCGGAGTAACTTTTTGCTATATTATTCATACTTGGATAGCAGGTACCCATCCCTATTTTTAGCGATTCTTCATGCACATTAATCCAGTTGGAATGAATAAGCGCTAATCTCCTTTTAACATAATCTTGATCTGCAAAGTTATTAAATTGGCATACCAAGTTCACTTTATTTCCATAACCAAAAACGATTGAAACAAATATTCCTAAATGCTTTTTAATTTGGGCAATAAGTTTGTGCATTTGCATATTAACAAAATGGAAATCTGCATGTGGATGTAGGTGAATTACGATTGCCATATAATAGGGATGATCATTAATTCTAAGCTCAATGGCCTTCTTTCGTATCAGGTTATATTCTTGGCTCTGAATAAAATCATTAAATAGATCATTTGTTTTTTGATAAAAAGAATCAACTAATGTTTGTTTCCTGATAATCTCTAATGCAATTACTGAGCTTGCCTGTTCAATAATCATTTTGTTTAAAGGAAAAAGGTCATCTTCCTCCATTTCTACGGCCATTATTCCAATGGGTACATCGATAGCAATAATAGGGTGAATATACAATGACTTACTATTATAAGACTCAGTAAAAAAAGATTGAGTTGGTAATTTTGTATTTATCTTTATCAGTTCAGAAGGAAGCTCCACTTTCCATGGGGTTGGACTTGAATATAATTGATCATCTGTTAAGTCTACTATCATTAATGGATGGTTTATCATCTTTTTTATTTCATTTGCGATTTTTTGTAATCCTTTACTTTGAAGAGACAGTTTTATTAAAGAATTGTGTATGGTATCTCGTTGAATTAAAAGGTCATTTTGTTTTTTTAGATTTTGGTATAGATTCGAATTTCTTAAGACAATAGAAACCTGATCGGAAAAACTTTCTAACAGTTGTTGATCATCTTTCGTTAAAAGCGGATAAGTACCATTTTGGTAGACGATCAAAACACATAAAGTACTCTCCTCAACCTTTATTGGCACTGAAATAATGGATTGTAAATCGTCAAATTGGACAGAGTTATACAAATGAAAAAGATTACCTGGTGAAATATTAGAGGATTCTGAGAGAATTCCCTCTATATTTGTAAGAATAAAAGATTTATTATCTTTAAAGGTTTTTCCGATAATTCCCTCCCCAACCCTCATTCTCATTTTTCCAATTTCTTCATTAGGACCGCCTGTCCATGCTTTAGGAAAAAGCACCTCTAAGCTTGGTTCGTATATCCATAAAACTCCCATATTAGCTACAGGTATAACAGACAAGGCATTTTCTAATATTTTTTTTAGCAAATCATCTAAATCTTCGTGTACGGATATATCACGGATGCTCTCCATCATTTTGTTCCTAACATATTTTTCTCTATCTAGCATGACTTGCAAGTAATGTAAATCGATTATCGTTTTAAGTTTTTGCTTGCTTTCGATTTTTAATACGGATGATTTGCTGAGCCTGAGGACAATGGTTGTATGATTGACATAATGATAGTAAATATCGGTGTGATTTTCTTGGGTGCGAATTTTTTCATTGAAAAATCTTTCTGGTATGGGTGTTTCTTTGTCAAAATGATGAGATAAAACAAGTGAAAAATCTAATCCATTTAAGCTTTGCCACAGCTGAAAATGTGAAAAGCAACAGTCACCCACTAAAAATTGTTTGATTTTCATCAATGTTTCCACTTTATATAACCTCCATAGGAATATGTAGACCTCCACATAATTTATGTAATTATTATATAGAACCAAACATTGTTTGAATAGTTAGAATTTTTTATAATTATACAGACTTCAACTAATTTCGCTAGGAGGAATTATATGGTATCTAAATTGTCGCAGAACTGGAAGTATGTCATTATCATCTTGCTATTTTTAGGATGGTCAATTGGAAACTTTGATCGATTTTTTATGAATTATGCGATTTTAGGTATTTCAGAGGATCTACATTTAAGTGCCTCCCAAACTGGAATTGTTTTAAGCAGCTTTTTTGCAGGTTATGCCTTAATGCAAATTCCCGGTGGGTGGCTCGCAGATCGGTTTGGTTTCCGAAAAATCATTATCATGGCTGTTTTTGCTTGGTCCGTCTTCACGATTTTGTCAGGAATGGCATGGTCCTTCATGTCCTTAATCCTCATTCGGTTTCTTTTTGGACTTGGGGAAGGCAGCTTTTTTCCATCTGCGTCAAAAGGTATTGCGAGTTGGTTTCCACAAAATGAACGTAGCCGTGCCATGTCCTTCATGCTCACTTCTGGGACGATTATGGGGGTAATAACACCAATAATTGGTACCCAATCCATGCAAAGTATCGGTTGGAGAACAATCTTTTATATTGCGGGTGCCGTTGGTATTATATTTGCCTTCCTCTATGTATTTTTTATAAAAGAGCGGAAAGATTCAATTGTAGGAAAAAGTGAAAACCCTTCAAAAAATAAAGCACCCTTAAGAGAAGTTTTAAAAACTCCGATTATCTGGAATTTGTTCATTGCCTATTTTGCCATTTATGCAGTGCAATGGGGATTAATGGCGTGGATGCCAACTTATTTAGTAGCGGAACGCCATCTCGACTTAACATCAGTCGGGTATATTTCAGCTATTCCAGCGTTTGCAGGAATTATTGCAATGATTGTAAGCGGCTATATTTTGGATAAATTACCTGAAGGGAAAGATAAGGTAATTGCAGCTGTATTTGCAGTATTAACGGCGGTTTTTCTATATTTAATGGCTTATGCACCAAATATAGCAATGTTTGCTTTCTATCAAAGTGTTGTTACTGTATTCATGTCGTTTAATATTATTCTGATCATCTCAGCTCCATTAAAAATGCTTTCTGAAGAGGTTGTAGGGACTGCAAATGGGTTCATTAATACCGGAGCGCAATTCGCTGGGGTTCTTACTCCGATGTTAATAGGATTTTTAGTCGATACTTTTGACGGTTCTTATACAGTAGCTTTTATTATGCTGATTATGTTTGCTCTATTGTGTGCGGGATCTTTATTTTTAATTCGCACTAAGAAAGAGGTTCCTTCTTTCAAAAATAATGCAATTTAGGAGATGGAAAAATTGACTACTCTATCAGAAAAAATTACAAATTTAATAGATAATAAACGCACCTTGTTTACACAGCTAAGTGATCAAATATGGGAGTTTGCAGAAACCAGATTTGAGGAATTCCGTTCAGCTGATTTGCTTAGCGAAGCAATGGAAAAAGAAGGGTTTGCCGTAAAAAAGGGAATAGCTAGTCTTGAAACAGGTTTTATCGCCTCATATGGATCTGGTCATCCGGTCATTGCGATTCTCGGGGAATATGATGCCTTGGCAGGGCTAAGTCAACAAGCACGAAGCAGTATATCTGAGCCCATTATTAAAAATGGAAATGGCCATGGCTGTGGACATAATTTGCTGGGAGTAGGTTCCTTAGCAGCAGCAATTGCGGTTAAGGATTATTTGATAGAAAATAAGCTTGGTGGAACAGTACAATATTTTGGCTGTCCAGCAGAAGAAAGTGGATACGGGAAAACCTTTATGGCAAGAGACGGTCTTTTTAAAGATGTTGATGCTGCCTTCTCATGGCATCCTTCAACAATGAATGCTGTCATGAACTCCACTGCCAATGCGGTCATCCATGCACACTTTAAATTTAAAGGGAGAAGTGCCCATGCCGCTGCATCACCACATTTAGGAAGAAGTGCCTTAGATGCAGTCGAACTTATGAATGTTGGAGTCAATTATTTGAGGGAACACATGATTGATGAAGCTCGGATTCATTATGCTGTAACCAATACAGGAGGATTGGCTCCAAACGTCGTTCAGGCTGAGGCGGAAGTGACATACTTAATCCGTGCACCGAAACCAGATCAGGTAAAAGAGCTTTATGACAGGGTAGTTAACTGTTCCCGCGGTGCGGCACTTATGACGCAAACGAAGGTTGATTTCGAAATTCAAGGTTCCTGCCATAATTTAATTCCAAATCTGACACTTGAAAAAGTGATGCACCAATATATGCAGGAAATAGGAGCTCCTCTTGCTACTCAACAGGATATAAACTATGCAAAAACAATCTATGAAACGTTGACTGACGAGGAGAAGCGTGCGGCAGCTTTACAAGTTGGGAAACAAGGAGCTTCTCAATTAGCAGATCGACCTATTGCCGACTTTATCGTTCCTTTTTCTGAAAAAGAAACATTTATGGGAGGGTCTACAGATGTTGCCGATGTTAGCTGGAATGTTCCAACTGCACAATGTGTTACTTCCACCTGGGCGTTTGGAACACCCTTTCATACTTGGCAGGCTGTCGCACAAGGTAAAGAAAGCTACGCCCATGATGCCATGTTATTAGCTGGAAAAGCAATGGCATGTACCGCTATTTCGGCTCTTGAAAACCCTGAATTACTTGATAATGCTAAAAAAGAATTAGCTGAAAGACTCGACGGGGAAACTTATACATCCCTAATTCCAAAAGACCTTACCCCTCCCAAAAATAAACAAAAGGGTATCAAGCAAAAATTGTTTCATTGATAGTTTGATCAATGAAAAATAAAAACATCATTTAGATGCATTACGGGAACCATAAATAAAGGTGTTGCTTGTAAAAATAAATAAGCCTACTCGAGAGTGATCTCGAATAGGCTTATTCCAAATAATATTAAATGACTAAAATAATGGTTTCCCACTATTCGCCCTTTGAAAATATTAAAACAAGAAGTATAGATAACAGTTCTTGTTTTAATCCAACTTACTTAGAATTTAATAATTGGTAATCTGTGTAGCCTTTGCTATCTCCACCGTAAAATTTTGTGAAATTTGAATTTATTCAACATATTTAAATCTACTCTTTTGAAGAATTTTCATAAGAATATATAGACTTCACACCATAGTTTGAGATTTATCGAGTTTACATATGATAAATTATAGGAAGTTATAAAAATATAAAATTCACTGTCTCAAAATGACAAGTAATCTTTTTGTAGTGAGACAGAATTAAAGTGTGCCAAAAAAGCACACATCTTAAACGTATCATTCCACAGAATATTCATACTTGTTCATTGTATAATATAGGTACCCCTTATTTGGATCTCTGAATACGATTGTCCAGGACCAGTCGCATTCAGAGAAAAAAACTTTGGGCTCATTTCCTTAGAGGTTTTTATCGTATCTCATTGCAACGAGTAATCTTATATTTTGAGACGAAATAAGAAATTTTACATTAATTGATATCCTTATTTTTGTATTTCTTCTTTTGATGGTGTATCCGCTTTATCTATTATATTGATTTCTACTTTCTTCCTTGGTCATCGGTTCAGCTGCCTCAGTTTTAGTTTTCAACTTTTCAACCTCTTTTCCATGTTTCTCCATCAGTTCCTTTCTGTAAACCTAAGAATATATTTGTACATATTTCGCTAAAAAGCTGCAATCTCCTTCCGAACATGCACTCCTTCTGGAACTAGCGAATGAACTGCTCGAAAATTACATAAAGTCTTAAACACTAATGGTAGTTCTTTTAAGTACTCTTTCTAAATTTATACTCTCATTTTTTAATAAACAGGCTCTATAGTTTAGCAGCACAGTTAGTAAAATAATCAAACTTTTTAAAGATCAACACTTAACTTAAATATCTAGTTCAGTCCTACATTATCTCCGATAAAACATTTATTTTGTTTATTAAAGATTGTAAGTGCTTAAATCTCATTTGTTCTGTTTATATAGAATTCTAATTTGAAATTAAACTTCTTCCTTATTGGGGTATTATTACTTTATTATACTGTAAATAAAGCCCACACTATTCACTAAATGCTGTGCCTGTTCTGATTTGAAAACTTTGTATAAAATTTTTATTATTTTTTAATAGCTCATCTACTTCCTTTATTAATTTATTGGGCTTTACCTCTAATACCTCAGAAACTGAAAATATCGTAGATATACTTGGTAGTCTTTATGATCGTTCAAGTAAACCAATATATGTTCGATCTAATTCACAGTGTAGAGCTAATTGTTCTTGAGAAAGATTAACTACTTTTCTATGTTTTCGCAATACTTGACCGAATGCTTCTGGGACTTCTATGACATCACCTCTTAGTTAACGAGAGATATAGCTATCATACTGAGGGAGTTCATTAAGCAAAAGGTTCACTAAATGTTTATGAATTATGTACACGGCATTTTATGAGATAAATCAACATCAGTTGCAATACTAATCTCACTGACATCTCAGTTCTTCTTGCATTTTAAAAAAAGAATGGTGCAAATTTACATTTATTCACATTTCTCCTTAACTTAGCCTTTTTAATTTTTCTCCATAAGCACACCTCTTCTACCAGAGACTATTAACTATAGAAAATACTTTATAAATGGTTTATAATTCCAAAAGCATCTTCTTTCCAATCGACTTTCTAATAAATACAAAAGAATATTTTTAAATCGGGGGCTATATGGATAAATTTTGGATACTCATTAATAATATGGATACAAAAAAAGGAATGGGACATTCAATAATGTATCTTGCTATCGCCTGCATTTTTTCTATAATTCATTTTTATTTGTTTTACATATTTGCAGGTGTATTAGCACTACTTTGGGTGTTAAAAGCTATAAGGCTATATATTTCATTGAGGAAACTAGATTTCCTAGATATTAAAGAAAAAGACTATAAGACAGATCGACAAAAAAGAGGGAGTTTTTTAGTAATAATATCAGTTTTTACTTTTTTAATAATATTATTTTTAAAATATAGACCAAATTCAGAAGCATTTTGGGGTAGTATACATGGATTCTCAATATTATGTATCTCCATTTGCATTTTCTTTAGTGGTGTTGCAATATACTATAATTGTTTTATTCTGAGATTTATCAGTATATTATGTACTACATTTTTTGGAGTAATGGTAATACTTATAGTAGTCACTTCAATATTAGGCGTTTTATTAAGGGCAATGAACTGGGCAATGAACGGAGGCGATTTAGAATACTCAAATAATTTTATATCTTTTTTTGAACCTACTAATTTGATACTTAACTCATATATGTTTGAAGTAAATGACCTATTTGATTTCATTATAATAAGCATATACTCCATTATCTTTTTAAGTTTTATAATTTTAATACATCCACCCTATCAGCTTGAACAACTCGGTAATGTTTTAAAAATTAGCAATATCATTATTTCAGTAATTTCCACTCTTATTTTTTTCTTTGTAAGTATGAAATTCTCAAGTATTTCATTACCAGAATATAAGGAACTCACCCTATCAATAGTAGAAAGTGATAATAAATATTCTCAAAACTTAGATGAACTAAAAAAATATATATCTACTTTTTCAAAAGCTAACATAATTAATATGGGTACTATTGTTTTTACCCCATATATTATTGCACTTTTAATTACTAATTTTATTTTAGATTTAAAAAAAACCAAATCAAAAAATAAAGCTTCTAAATATTTTGAAGAGTACATCGAATTAGACGATGCATCAAAAGATCGTGATATTATGGCTAAAAAATATTTTTACTATTCAGGAGATAAAAATTTATGGAGAGCATATAAAAAGCTTAATAAAAAAATACATTCTAGAAACGAGTAGTCTTCTTTATAAGATTACTCGTTTCTTTAAATATAACCCTGATTTTGGAATCACTTTAATTATAGTTAAAATAATTTAAACTTAAAAAATTGAAACAGATTCCTTTATTACTTAAAACTCTTCTTTATTCTTTAATCCTTGAGAGCATCTTTCACTGTATTTTTACTCTCTAAAAAAAATTCCTAATTTCATTTCCTATCCACTAAGTTAGTTTTTTTAATGTTAATTGTTTTTTGGCATGTACTCTTCTAACGAAGATGCATTTACCCCACTGAATTTTATAAGATCTACTCTTCGACTGCCAATATATTGTAAGGTCCTCTACAATAAGCCTCAACATTTATAATTGGTTGGTAAAGAAATAAGTTCTCTCTTAGTTCTTCAATGGGTATTTAAGCCGCAAGTTTGTATCAAAGGCTTTCTAAGTCCTTTCATTAAGTTGGAATTTCATGTCTGATACCCTTTGGCTGCTATAAAAACCAGATGAATTATAGGCCCCCTTAACAGAAGAATAGGTGCCACTCAATACTCTTGAATTAGCACATGATAACGGAAAAAACATCTAAATTTATAAATTGGGATTTTAAATTTGAACTAACAAGAAATCTTCAGTCAGATTGTGTTGCTTGTATAATACATCTAATGGATGAATTATATTCGTAGTTAGATTGTAGGCGTCTTTCCACCCAATAAGATCCTGTAAAGTTAGAGGCTGAAGATGTTTCGTATCCAGGTGATAGTTGATTGTCAATTCTTTCTCAGAAGCTTCAAAATAACTCCTAACCCCAAAAACAAAAAAGTCAACCCGCACAATCATGATTGACGATGGACTTGTCGCCTTATTCAAAGCACACAAGCGTGAGCAAATGGAATTGAAAATGAAACAACGGTTAGTATATGAGGATCAAGATTTCATTTTTGCTGAAAACATTGGGAATCCAAGGGTTATGAAGCAAGCGGTATTGCGTTTAATGAAGCATTTGGATGTAGACAAGCATATTACCCCCCAGAGCTTTAGACATACTCATACATCCATTCTCATTGAAGCTGGGGCAGGCGTAAAAGAGATTCAAGAAAGATTAGGGCATTCAGATATAAACACGACGATGAACATTTACGCTCATATGACAAAAAATATCGAAGAAAAGACCTCCCATAAGTTCAGTGAACTTACGAAAGGTCTCCTCTAATTGGTGAAGTAAAATTGTTTCAAAAACTGAAAGTTAGCAAAAAGTTAGCATTTCACTAATCTCCACCTTGCAAACCCCTATATACCAAGGGTTCTAGGCGATGATTACATCATGCCGCCCATAGATTGTGGGGTTTTACATGAGAACATCATACAATCTAACCTTAATTAAATTACATATGGAGGGGCGGGTATGCTAGCCTTGTCGGCGAGCCAGGTGTATTGATTAACTGGCTTCCTGGATGGGAAAGCATACCCGTGGAAACTCCATGTCAAATTTCGTTATTTTCCCAGAACATTCTGGGGACATCAAAAGGCTCGTATCACCGGTTAGGTTGTTAGAAGGCCATCTAGGGTAGCCAGGCTAATACCGTTACCTTTGTCAAATGTCTATGTAATTTTAAGAGTAACGATAGTTTTTACCGGCCGGATTGCAGTTAAACCATAACTTAGCACCCTCAACTGAACAGCGCGCTGTTGCCTGGTTAACAAAGGATTGCGGCATCAAGGCTACTTCATCAAAGAACATCCCAGCCAATGTGATACCCTGGATTAAATCCTGTGAAGATTCATCTTTCCCACCAAATATATAAAAGTAGTTAAATACTCCATTTTTGCTGATAGTTAGATAGTTGTCTGCCCGATGATCTTTAACTTTATATCCTCTGGATTTCAACATCCTTTTAAGAGGGGTTAAAACATTCCTTCTCAATGCACCAATAGTTTTACCTGCCATGCTTACATTCTCTTCGGTGAAGGTGTCCATTGCCCACATAACATAAGATAAGGACATAACAACAGTTTTACCAGCATGAACAGAGCCATCACATATGATTCCGTCTTTATCGGCATAAGGTGAATTAGGCCGCCACCACTTTAATACTTTTAACTGTTTCTCACTGAATGGTTTGAATTTGAACAAGGCTGGTTTAAGCTTTTTCATCCCAATTCACATCCTTGGCATCCAACGCTTCCAAGAAACCATCGTCTTCGTATTCTTCTTCATCCTCACCATTTACTTTACGTTGAGCGAGTTTTAGTTTTCCCTTTTCAATATCACGCTTAAATTTATCTGGGAATAAATCGAAGTATAAGGACAATTTATCCAAAGCCTTCATTTTATCAGCAAGTTTAACAGACACACCATCTTTACCTTTTTTAACCTCGGTTATTATTGTCCCATCAACCGTTGATGAATCTTCAAAATCTACATAGTTAACTTCGACCATATTCGGGTTTCCGTCGTCATCTTCTAACGGACCAAATGCCCCCATCACTTGAACTGCCTTCTTACCAAACTTGGCAAAGTCTGTAATGTCAGCAAAGGCTATATCAATGTATTTCTGCAGTACGGCTTTGCCATCAAGGAATATGGACTGTTGCTGTTCTACTCTCAATAGTTGAATTTCTTTCTTCACACTAGCTTTTACTAGCAACCTGCTTCCGTTTGCATTTGCTGTATAGTAATCACAATTATAGGCCTTCTGATAAGCCTTTGTAGCATTGAAATATTTGATATAATAAAGACAGAATCGCTTTTGATTATCATTCAAGTCATCCGATTCAATTACCGGTTTTATAGTTGCAACCTTTTTCTCTTGGATTGCATCCCTCGACCAACTTTCACGGCTTTTCCTACTCTTTAATGTACCGAGTTTAATATCATGCTTCTCAGCTAATTCTTTTAATGTAATTGATGATGTCTCGTACTCATTTTTGATAATCTCCCAATTCATTTACGTCACACCTCTACCCCCTAATAAAAAAATTAATATCAAACAATAAGCTTCCATTCCCTTGTACTTACCGGTTTATTAGGATGGTCATCCTTAACAGGTATTGACCGAGCTGAACAAATCGTTCTATCGCTAAAGATTTCGTCGGGAAGTTTGGCTTCCATCTGGATTGTTCCATTTTGCCATTGGTATGAAAAAACACATGGGCGCGTGATCGGTACGGTAACCGTTAAGTTGACTTCTTGTGTTTTGCTATAATCCTGAATGAGTGTTCTATCAAAGCATTGTAAATTCACACAATCGCCCCCTTCTAGCGCACAGAAAAAAGCCACCTATGGCAGCCTCAAGAAAACATATTATCAAATTTTTTTCACATATCTAGAGTAATAGAAATTTTTCAAAGTTGACAACCTTAATTCTGGATACTCATTTTTCAATTCATTAAGAATCCAATTTAATTTATTTGTTAGAGTGGAATGTGAAGTATTTTGATTTAGCAAGTCAATTATATTATTATTTCGTTTTTCTCTAATAGTTTTAGAATCTAAATTTGCATTTCTCAGGTGAAAATTCACCATATCTACACTTATATTTAATAATGCCGATATCTCTTTAGAAGATAAGTTATCCCTACTTTTGTATTGCTTAACCAATACTTTAGTCTCTTCTCGGGCATCCTCCTTAACTTTCATCTTAAGCTTATAAACATCTGAATAACTTCCACTATATTCCTTTAATGCCTTTCCATTAAGAATCATATTTACATATTTATAAGAAATACCCAAACTGCCCTCTATTTCCTTGTTATTATATCCCTGTTGATCCAGCTCAATAATTTGATTTACGAGATTACGATAGGAATCAAGTCTATCTGCTTCAGCATTTTTTTCACTAACGGATTCAGCTATCTCCTCCAAAGCTTGTAATGTCTGGAATTTTTCGTAATCAGATAACTTTTGGAAAAAGTCCTGTTCTTGTATCCAAGGAAAAATACTTAACCTTCTCACATGCGAATGTTGGTCTTCAATTTGACGCGAACCTAATAAATAGATAACGGTAACGGTATCAAAGTATTTCGTGTATATTTCTGTCTCTTTTTTAATGGCTGTTTTGATTGACCTTTTTATATCAATTGCCTCATTGGTATCTCTTCGATATAAATCCGGTTGTATTTTAGAAAACCTTTGAAAATATAGAAAAGGGGCCTGTATGTCTTGAAGCAACTTGACAATTTTGTATTCAGCATCCATTCCTTGTTGAAGAAAAAAATCTATATCTTTTCTACGGCTAATTTCTTCAGGATCTTCTCCCATTTCCAATAGGAACTTCTTGTACCTTTGTTTTTCGTGTTTGTAAGCACTTCTTATTGCTTTATAAAAAGGAGTATGATTGTCTCTTATATACGTTTCATGGAGTGGCTCTCCATTTTCCTTAAGTAAATCGAAGTATAAAGTTATTGTTTCACGGTTCCAAAAACCATGAGTCCAACCATAATACTTATGAATTTCTTTATCATACATTAATTGTACAAGTTGCTTTAGATTATAGGGACCTGGGTTATTAACTAAAAACTGTAGAGTAGAGATATAACACAAATTCCCCTGTGAATCTCTAAGTTTTGTTTGACCATTGGTATAAGGCCTTATTACCTCAAAGCTATCAGTTTTTGGATTGTATGTAAAAAAATCTTTTCCATTATAGGTTACCTTCTTCGAAAGAATAAACTCGTTGAAAGAACGACTAATACGCTCTAAAAATTTATTTTCATGAATTTTCATATTTTTCATATCCCCTGTTTTTTTAAAAAGTAACCAATTATTAATATAAATCTCCAAATACTGATAAATCAACAGAGCGACAACGATAATCCGTTTCCAAGTAAGCCAACAGCTGGCGTGTTAGAGTAAGAAAATATCCTGTTTCTAAGAACCTCGTAGAAATCTCGAACTCTTTCATCCTGTGGTGTCAGCCATTTGAATTTCTTAACACCCATATTTGAATGTCCTTTCGCTGTCATTTGACCAAGGATAGAACCAGTCTAATCAACAGCAATGAATTGGGCTCTCTTCAAGGATATTCTGGTCTATTTAACCTGTTGGTCCCTAATTTCTCTGATTCCATCGCCATCATAACACCCTGTTAAATAACGTCCTCGTTTTTAGAAAAGTACTCATCACTTATGGGTGTAATATGATTTACGTTCTCGGTGATGGAAATCTTTATAAAAGCAAAGCATCAAGTCACTATTCGCACTGAGATTTATGGAGTCAGAAATGACAGTATACTTCCTTTTCCAATCATAAAGGGTTTGTCTCTTAATCCCCATGGTATTTGATATTCGTCCGTTAGACCTCGCATGCCTAACCCACAATTAGGTTTAAAGAAAAAAGCACCTATAAGTGCTTTTCGAATAATATATTGAATTTATCTTGATCTATTTTTTTCCCTACCTCAAAAAATATTTGTGTCATTTCCTCTTCTGTAATTTGTTCTCCTCTTTCAGTTTCAACCTTTATCCTTTTCCATTCAGACTTTAAAATTACTTGTTGAATGAAATATAAATATTTTCTGTCTTTCTTATAAATATCCATATTGAATTCAGAAGCTAAATTATCAATTATTTTATCGAGATAAATAATTATCTTTCTCGATAAAAGTTCATTAGGGTTTAATAATAGCTCTATATGATTTTTGATAGCACTGATATCTTGATAATCGTTACCAAAATTATAGTTTAGGTTTTTCCCTTGAGTTTTTATTGATAATAAAACCATACTCATCGTGTGTGATAACTTGTTAAATTCTACAAATTCTTTTCGTATATTATTAATCCACTCAATTCTTTGAGCACTTATAGTATCAATAAATCTTCTTTTCTCTAATGATTTTATATTATCTTGACCAATACCCTTAGCTATTTTAGCCGAATTCTTGGCTGACTTGGAAGATATAATACTATTAATTATTACACCTGAAACTGCGACTACTGCTGTCAATAAAGCTATACCAGCAGATAATTCTGCATTGTTAGCTGCGGTTTCTGCTGCAATTCTTGCTGATTGAATCGTATCAGAGTCCATATACTGTACCTACTCCCTATTTATTACAATTAGGGTCCTTCATATTAATAAAATAAGATTTCACTCATTCCCCCTTATTTATATTAATTATCATAGAAAACCCTGCATTTATACATATATATCATCCGACAAAAAGTGACAAAAAAATCCTCTTCCTAACCAGAGAGAATTTCCTACTCCCCGTCTTGCCTTCCATTCTACACTGCAATTTTAATAGATTTCAACTTTTGCAGAAAGCAGTCTTTTTTGACTTTATTGGCGATATTGCCGATTATGTCATCTTTGACTTTTCTAATAGTGTCTCTAGAAAACCCCAAATGTTTTGCAATAGCTGTATACCTCATGCCTTCAATCATACAATCATATACGACACATTGTTTTTCATCTTTCAATAAATCAGTGGCCGTTTCTAAAAAATCTAAAATCATTTCATATTTAATAAGCCTTCTTTCTCGTATATCCAACTGCCGTAATTCAACCTGGCTAATACTCCCATTTTCTTTTGGTAAAGTAGCCTCTATTCCATATGTGGCAGTAAGTTTTTGACCCCCGAAAAAAGGTGTATTTAACAATCTATTTAATCTAGCTATTTCTCTTAGCATATAATTATAATCGCGAATCCACTCTATAACCTTTTGTTCAGCTTCCCAATTTTTCATTTGCTCAGTCATTTAATTTACCTCCGTCGTCTTAAGGCAACATTGCGGCGGCCCCATGTACGCTCAATTAATTGCTCCACTTGCAGAGATTTTGGTTTCTTAGCTTGTTCTGTCCTAATATCTTTTTTCACTGTTTCAATTTTTCTTTTGCTACTAGATTCATCCTTATTTCTCCTTATTGACAAAATAAAAAGGACACCAAAAGACGGCTGTAACCGTTCATTCAGTGTCCTCCAGAGAGCTGGTAGAAATGTTATTCCTTTATTTGTTTGTAAACATCCATTAATTTAGCTGCTATTCCCGACTGGTCATTTAACTCCATGTTCATATGTTTCAAATATTCGGAAACTTGGTCTAAATCTTCTGTTTCACAGGCCAACACATAACACAAATAAAAAATTGATATTCCTAATGGCATAGATTTTTTTTCTAATTTATCTATTGGCATCATTTTAAACCACTTTTCTGCGAATTTCACAATTAAGGATTTTCTTATTTCAATGGTGTTTTCCAATTCCTTAATAGTCTTTATTTCAAAGAAACTAATTTGATTGACCCTCCCTTCTAAGGTTTCGTCTTTCCATTTTAAATCACTAAAATTCAAATTATCTAATAAATTATTTTCTATTTCATCAATGATCGAAGATCTCAATAAAAACTCTTTGAGAGTTATATTATCAATTGGAATATTTAAATCTTGTGATGTAATTTTTTCTTTTATTTCCTGTGAATATTGATTTATCCCCTCTTTAATTCTAATAAACTCTATATCTGCCAACTCCAATAAACTTGCAACCCTTGAAAAATCTCTTCTCATTTTTTTAGGAATCTCAATAACGCTCTTATAACCTATGTCATGTTCAACTTCCGCCCAGGCATGTTGGAGTATAGATCTGATTTGTAGTTCAAATGTAATGTCATTGAACCTTGCATATTCCGGAAGTGATGCACGGGTTTCCTTTAATTTAACTACATAATGTAAAGAGGAATATCCAAAAGAGTCAAAGTTTTTTTCCCTTTTATCAATTGAGTTTTCTTCATCCAAATCAAACTCTTTTTTTATAACATTGGCGACTTTATCTACGTCATCCTCAAAGTATGTAATTATTCTTAATCCAAGAGTATCTGTGATTTCTTGTAGACCAGAGTATTTATCCTGTTTTTTATCTATTTTTTTTGCTAAACTTTCTCTTTCTTTAACTCTAGACTCAATTGCATGAATAGTTAGTTTTTCTTCCTTTAATAAGGAAATAATTAATTGTTTTATTTTTTCTTCCAGTTCAAGGTACACAATTCGTTGGTTATCAAAATCTTTTAATATTTTCTGCTTCAAAACTCATCCTCCTCATCGACTTTACCCACTTGACCTACTTTGGAATTCAACAATTTCGTTTCACCATTTATTTGTTTTTCCTCCAAGAATTTATACTATAATCTTTAAATACGCTTTAAGTGATAATCATTATGCCAATTAAAAAACTTCTCTGAATTGCTATTCCAATGAACACATTCATTCCCACTAATACTATTAATGTAATTTTCCACATGAATACTAAAAACAGATTTAAGAGAAACAACTAACCCATTTTGGACGGTTATATAACCTTTTTCATATAAATCATCACAACCGAATTTACACATTGGCATCACAATATTTTTAAAATCTGCTTTTTCATCATCTGTACATTCCGACCGCTTTTTGATATGTGCTGCTACAAGAAATTCGACAGGCATTTCTTTTAAACAAACCCCACAAGTTCCTAGTTTTTTATTAGCAAATAAATATTTCCTCAAAAAAGCTTGTTCTGTTCTTCTATAAGTTACATTTTTAGTATCCAAAGGTTTCGATGTATCCAATTCTAAAATGGACTCTTTATATTCCTCCTCAGAAACCGATGGTTGATAAACATCACTTTGAAAGTTAAATGTATTTAACAATATATTGCTTTTCTCGTCATTTAAAACTGTAAATCCCATTACAGCCTTATTAGTAGAATAGCCTACTGCTTCATTCATAAGTTGAACAGGTACATTTCGTTCTTCAATTTCATCAAGGATATAGATATACTCCCATGTCACTCCGTCTTCTTTCCAACCCCATAGTTCCAGGGCAAGTTCCTGGCTATGAAACTTATGAGTTACTGTTCCAGATGCGAAAATTTTCATATTTGCTGTAAATAAGGCGATGTCACCAGTATGTATTCGGTCCCACTTATTTCGGTTAGTATCACTTGCACCAGGGGTAACACCCCAGACAGGTTCTAACCCATTCTCATAATGTGAGGAGACAGCTTGAACATCCTTCTCGTCCAAGAAAGAATAATTTTTTCTAAAGGAACGGGACTTTTTATAGTATTATCAAAGTTAGCCTTCCCTGCTCCGCCTGAAGGTTGTAATATCACATGGTTCATTATTCTCTCTCCTTATTTATAACTCTGTATATTTTTTCTTCGAGTTAAAGGCTTTATCTACCGGATACTTTAATTCGTTTTTTTGATCTTTTGTAGTATTGCTTCTTTCGGATCAATCCCCAGTTCATTGGATAACAATATGCTATAGTTAATAACATCAGCTAATTCATCTTCAATATCACTCATTTGCTCTTCAATAGCCTCTTCACTAGTTTTCCATTGAAAATTCTCTAGTAATTCACTTGCTTCCAATGAAAGCGAAATAGCCAAGTCCTTTGGATTATGAAACTGTGACCAGTTCCTCTTATTACGAAACTGTAAAACCTTTTCTGTAAGTTCTTTCATCTTTGGGCACCTTCTTTCGATAACTTTCTCTAACTATGCAAAATTATTATCAAAATTCAATCTGATTCCTCAATACACTCATTAACTAGCCTTAACATAACCTTCCTTTGATCGGTCTCTTTTCCCGTAGATTCAATAATGCTTATTAAGGAAAAAAAACAACCAGCAAAAATTATAGTACTAAAAAAAATGGTTGAATGTTTTTGTGAGAAATTTACCATCGTAAGAATTGAAGGAATAATAATAGCTATTAATATTGTTTGTGTAGAATTAAATATTGTATTGAATTTTGAACTTTCATTTCTAATTTCTATATAGGATTTTAAACTTTTTAACTCATTTTTAGTAGGGTAATGTTCTTTTATTTTATTCTTTACCATCATATAGTTTTTATAAAAATCATCATGATTAAACGTTTTTATATTTGATAAATCATCAAACAAGTCAAGGGGTACATTAGTATCTCCTAGCCATGTAAACAAAGAATAATTTTTTTGCCTTCTTTTCTCTAACCAATTATCTAATTTACGTTGTGCAATACCAGCAATCCAAATCAAAAAATTGAATAATAGTAGCACCATTACCAATGGTCCAATTAATTCCAGAAAACTCTCTTTTTGGGAATTTGTTTGTAAGAAATCCAAAATAAATATTACAGTTATTAGTAGACTTATTCCAATATATGATAATTTAAGCATAGTAATCTCCCTCCTAAAATTCTTCCCCACAAATGACTAATGACATATGAAAGTCCCCCTAAATCCTATATAAGATTAGACATCCTAATATAGCTGTATAACCCTATATGGCATTGGTTGAAGTCCACTTTATAGATTAGACATTCTCTAAGTTCCTAAAAAGGTAAATCATCTTTTTTTATAGGGCGTACCTTTCTTACTAAATCTGTTATGTCATTTTCTCTGTTGTAAACAACACTAACAATTTGAAAGTCGCCTGGATAGCGAACAGAGCTTTTTATCTTTTGTATCCACTCATAAGCTGATACAGCAGCTGACCATTCCGGTTCTTTTCTAAAGTCAGTTGTAATTACTGAACAACTACCAGACTGTAAGAACTTAGCACCGTTCGCAAACAATTGAACCTCAATCTGAATTTCCATTTGTATACTCCTAAATCTCTGTGCCTTTTCCTTCCTGAATTTAAAAAGGACTTTTTTTAATCCTCAACAATCACACTAATAATTTCATTAAATTTAATTTTCTCGAAGGAACTATCTTTCTTCTGAATACTTAACTCTTTCGTGACAGGATCAATATACACACAGTATCCATGCAGTTCAATTGGATTTCCCTCGTTATGCAATCTAAAGCTTATCGGTAAATGATATTCCATTGCATAATGAATGTTGTTTTCAAATTCTTCAACCTGGTATTCATCAAGGATAGGTTTTTTATTTAAGAAATAATCGTCCTTATCCTTTCTTTTTTGTAATGCTTTATGTTCTGGTAACATCAATGCTGCTTGCCATTTAATGATTCCTCTATCACGAATTGTACCCATTAGAAAGATCCCTCCTTTTCATTCATTATATGAGAACTAATGTTCTTATAAAAGGAGAAAAAAATGGCTATTCCCGAGAATAGATTTAATCTTGTTTGTATTAATAATGGATATTCCATTTTCCGTTGGAAATTATATCCACCATTGACTTTCTTAATGCCTGTCGTCATTCCATTCAACCAATGGTCATTGTCCCCTTTATTATGTTCGAAGTTTACATCAAAACTAACTTCCCCTTTTTCGTTATGCCCTTTTTCAACACTTTTATCTACAAATCCCGTAATATAACTTGAAATAATAAACGGAGATAATAACCACCTATCTCCGTTTGCATGTCCCCAATCCTATCTATTTATCAACCATCTTCTAAAGTTAAGACCAACCATTACTAAAATAAGTCCGAACCATATGCCTACTGTGTATCTTAGTGGATGGCGCATAAAAAATTCCCCCATTATAGGGAGGTTTAATAATACGTCATTTACAATTAGTTTAATTCCTGTATAACCTAATAGTATTGTCATTATCGATGTTAGGATAAGTATGAGAGTTTCATTCCTCTTAATTCTCGTTTCTCTAATTATCGAGGTATCCTCACTGATGCTCTTTACTAATTCCTCAGCTTTTGCTAGTAATTTATTTACGTTCGTCTTTTCTAAGATGCTTTTATACAATTCTTTTGGACTACCCTCCGTAAAGAACAAGACTTCTTCATCGTATTGTAATTTAATAAAATTTAACTCTTTCTTAACCGCGTTATAGTCTTTTATTGTTTTGTAATTCCCTGAAGATATACCAGTCAATAATTCTTTTAAAAAGTATCTTTTAATAAATGTAAGTTCATAAAACCTATAATATTGAATAATTAGATTAAAAGTTTGGACTCTAAAAATTTGGTTAAGATGGTCAGAATACCGGCCTTCTTTTTTTAACTCTTCAGCAGTATCCTTTAATGTCTCCTTGGCTTTTTCTATAAACGCACTATACCCTACACTTACGACAGAGGACGTAGGTGAACTGAAATAGGCAAATTGTCCATTTTTATCTATTTCAGATTCTTTCAATAGTTCATCAATATCTTCATTTGTTTTTCGTTCTATTACGTCTTTATTACCGTTAGTTAGATGACTTGCATAAAGTTTTTTATGTTTTGTAATGAAGTCCCTGTGGTCTGCATTCTTATCTAACTCAAAATCCCCAAAAACCCAACTCATTGACCGATTATTTTGATTGGATTTTAATTTAGTTTCACTAATAGTTGATAACTGTTTCTCATAAAACTCGATAATTTCATCAGAATTCAAATTGTATTTTACCTCTTTTTCCCAAAAATCATCAGTTTTATAGTTTTGCAGAATTTTATAAAAATATACTTCAGGGAATTTTTCAAAACGAGGTGAAGACTCAGTTAGTTGTATAACATTGTCGTGTTCTACATAAATAATTAACTGTATTGTAATTATACCAACATCATACACATTTACTATTACAACCGGCTCCACATATTTATCTTCCAATTTTATTAGAAATGGAAGCATCATAAATCTTCTATTATTATTCATAATAAAAGTATCACTAAGGCAGGATTGATTTAATTTTTGAAAGTTTTCATCTAACCTAAGTGAATCATTGAAAATTTCACATTCGATTGGAATAGCCTTATAGTTATACACTTTCACTCCATGTTGATCATTTATTAATTTGTAATCAATATAGTAATCGTCTTGAACACCGTACTTTACATTTAAACTATCCAGTTTTTTCTTAGTGAGTCCATCTGGTAGTTGATGCGCGATTAGATTTGTTTTATTACTTGGGAGAACAGGTGGCCTAAATGTATATAGAGCCTGCTTTAAATCCAGGTATTTTTCGTATCTAGGATTTGTGACACCTTTTTTAAGCTTCGAGTCTATATAAGATATGTAACCTCTTGAGCTCTCAATATTTTTTATAATTTGACTATAGTCCTCTTTATTAAAGTTGATTATGGAGTATATACTTGTAGTCTTACTGAACATTTTGTCCTCCTTGTGTCTTTTCGAATAAATATATATTAATTATTCGTATAGACATCTTGATCTCCATTTGTTTCACCCTTTAGCAGGGTAATCCTATTCAGTACGTAATCCAATTAAGATTTTCGGAATATTTAAAGAGTTTTTTTCGCTGATATCTATATGTAGCTCTAGCTGCTGTTGATTTTTTTTATAAAAATACATTAATTCATCCCTTAGTTTGAAAGGAGGATTCGTTGCTGTTAATGCATTGTTTATAGCTGTTACAATAGTTTCATCCAAACCAAATTGTTTTATATAATAAGTGACTAAACACTTGTTTCGATTCGCCCATTTAAAGTTGTATGTTATTCTTTCACTTTCAAAGGCTATCGTATTAAACTTAGTAAAAAATCCACTTTCTATTAAAACTAACTTATCAAGTTCATTTATCTGCTCGTAAACTTCAAACCACCAAGCCTCCTCATCAAAGGCTACTGCATCCAAGGTGTTAAATATATGTTCGAATGCTTCACTAAGTTGCGACTTATGAATTAGGTTATGTCTAAGCAGTTCAATAAACGCTTTATAATCTTCTGGTACTGAGAAATCCTTTTTCCATAACATTCTTATAAATGTTTCTTTATCATAGAAATATTGAACTATTTCAGGTTTACCCCTTATTATTTCCAAACAGAAAGTAAGTTCTTTCACCAAAAAGTCGACTATAATCTCACAGTAAGAATCCTGCAAAATAAATAATTGAAACCACATATTAGCAATGTTTTTATCAAAACTCTTATAAACTGATTTCGAACGGTGATTTAATGAAAAGTCCTTAAGTTCAAGAAGAAAATCATTGTAATCGATTTTTTCAATTGTAAATGGAATCTGTCTTATGATTGGTTCAACAGGTGTCCCAATAGGTGTACGGGCAGGATCAAAGTGATTCTTAATCTCTTGTAAAATAAATTTCATCCCACCATTAACAACAAACTTAGCTAAGTTAGACTGAATAAATAGCCAGAAACCTTCAACATGAGGAGAACTAATTGTATTCCCTTTAGCATGTGCACAGTCATTCCTTCGATTTTTCCAGAACAAATATTGTTCTCTCAAATCCTCGGTTAAATTAAAGATGGGTTTCTTTTTACTTTGTATAGCTTCGATTATTAATTTGTCCCATTTGTCATCATTCCTGAGTTCTTTTTTTAAATGATTCCATTCTCCTTCGGAATAATCTTTTGCAGGTTTGGAATTAATAACTCTATGTTTTATGATAGTTTGAAAACCAAGGAAAGAAAACAAAAGTGCCGCCCGATATGCAGAGGCTTTATAACAAATAATACTCTCCTTGAATAAATCATTTGCCTCAATATCTATTTCCTGCTCATCCAGCCATTCTTCAAATCTAATTCGCATAAGCTCCCCCAACTTTTTAATTTAATTTGATATTAATCTGAATACTCAACAAAGAAACTATTCCATTTTGACTATGATTCTTAATATTATCAAGGCTTTTATCTATTCGATTTTCTTATGTGAAGGTAGCGTAGCTCGGTTTTTAGTTGGATGTGCAAAATAGCACTTAAAATAAGTGCAAATTATTGGGTAAAATGACAGCACAATGCCTGAAAGCAGAAAAAAAAACGATTAGCTATCGCTATTCATCTCTTTAACTTTAGCGTAAATAGTGGATCGTGGAACTCCTGTCATTTTAACTATATCGTTGACGCTTAAACCCTTAGATTCTCTTTCTTCATACAGCTTTAACGCTTTCTTAACGTCCTTCTCGTCCTTACCTTTACGTCCCATATGCTTTCCCTTTGCCTTTGCCCTTTCACGTCCCTCAGTGGTTCTATCTTTGATTAAATCCCGTTCAAACTCAGCAATAGCACCCAGCATAGTAAACATTAGCTTTCCTGAAGGTGTACTAAAATCAATCTGTTCTTTGATGAATACTAAAGCTATTCCCCGTTCTTCTAGTTCCTTAGCAATCTTTTGTAAATCAAATGTACTCCTAGCTAGCTTGTCTATTTTGTAAACAACCAGCTTGTCACCTTCCCTTAAATAGTCCAACGCCTTAATCAGTTCCTCACGATCACTTTTAGCACCACTTTTTTTCTCCATGAATATCTTCTCACAGCCATATTCTTTTAACTTCTCTTCCTGAAAATCTAATGTTTGGTCAATGGTGCTTACACGTCCGTATCCTATAATAGCCATTATATATAACCTCTTTTCATTTATCTAAAAGTTAATTAACTTCTGTAATTTAATTCTAGACTAACTTCCGGACACTTTAAAGGGTTATTTTGAGGGAGAATTGAAGTGTCTTTTCATATCTCTAAAACTTATAAGGTTTATACAAGATCCGCATATAAAAGTTCGTTGTAATAAAATTATATTTTCTATTAAATTTTTTATTTAATACAAGACCCATAAGGATGAATAATACAATTGCAAACCCAATGAAAATAAAGCAAATCCAATATTAGTCATTATAATACCTCGCTTAATTTTTCCATATCTAGTATATCAAACCAATATAGTAAAAAGTTCTTATATCAAAAATATTTTTCAGGTAACTAAACTATGAATCTTCGTTCAATTTCCCTACATTTAATAATGTATAAAATTTTTATTTCCCCAAATAAAAAATCAATGGTAATATTAACCTAGAGGCTTCTAAGCCTCTCCCTTGGAAAGGCTAGAGGTCTCTACCAAAAGCCAATTCGAGGGGGAACTTTTATGACAAAGAGACAAATTAAGGGTTACATGAAAGGTTTAGGAATAATTCTTCTAGTAAGTTATGTTTCACAAGGCGGAGTTACATTAGGGATGCCTGAAGAATTCATTCAAAATACCCTTACAATGGTTAGCGATGTAGTTCGTGACCATTACGCATTTATGGGTTTATGCCTATTAGACAAAAGAGACAAAAAGCCACCAAATAAGCCGACTCGATGAGTCGGCATGCCACTTAAAAGGGGGGGGTGATGAAATATATGACATTTAAAGAAATGGACCCGGACCCGGAACATTGTTCGTTAGCTCGCGCTATTAACCGAGCACCATGCTGATCGATAAGTTAGTCCCTTAATTTTGCATAAAGTTCACTCTCTCGAAACGGCTACCACCCAATTTATATTGGGTGGTTTTGGTTTTTAATAACAAAAAAAGCCCTCAAATGAGGACTCTGAAAACTTATTATAATGTAAACATAAACAATATAGAAACATGAAAATAGCAGCCACAATGGGCTGCTTATCGTATAAATACTCAAGACTTTACCGATAAAAAAATATCAACCCTCAAAGTCGTATATCCTTTTCGGTAGCGCCCGTCTTTACAGGACTATCAACCCTTACTGTAATCGGCTTTCAAAACTTCGTGAAGATCCATCCAATATCAGAGCAACGACCCAAGAAAGCCTTTAGACACTTTAAGCGCGTCAGCTCGGTCTGTTTGCTTACGTTCGTACTCGATAACCAATTGTATATGTGTTTCGACGGTAATCTCTTCAATTGTCTGTACGCCCGTTATTTTTGCGAAGTGTGTAACATGTAAGTGATAGTCGCTAATCGTTCGCTCTCTAAAGCCAGTTGCCTACATTTGTCGCATGACAGTTTTAAGAGCTTGATCAATTAGGATACCTTCGATAGGCTTCCTTGGCGATGGCTCCTTCATAAAAATGCCGGATAAGTCATGGCTTATGTTAAGTGACGACTTTTTTTAGACAAAATAAAAAACCTCCTAACCTGCTAATGAATTTCGGTTAAATACGTATGTTGACCGTATCATTGACCGTTTCATTATGAGTGTTAGAATGCTTGTTCGACGGTGGTTTCCGTCTAAAAAGTTAGTGTCCCAGGAGGGATTCGAACCCACGACCGCTTCCCTGTCAAGAAAGTGAAGAGAACCAGTTTATATCAGATATAGTTTGTTATTGTTGATATAATAAGCTTTTACTAAGTATAATCTAAACAGATGTAATTGGTGGAAATTTGATTGGTTTTGCCACCAATATACCACAGCTAAACCCCTTGTGTATTTATCAAGACCTAATTTTAAATAATATTATTAAATCTATCTCCAAACATATTATATATGTTTGGAGATTTTTTCATAAAGAAGAGACACTAAAATGAGCGCCTATTTCTTTTAGCCGCCCCAGCCAAAGCTTACGCCATAGCCACTGTATCCACAACTACCACAATAACGGAAATCTAAAACCGTAATCATAAACAGAAAGAGGGCTATTTAGTCCTCTTTTTCTACTAAAAGCTTTAATTGCTCAGCCAGTTCAACAAGCTTCTCTCCATATTCATATAGCAGATTGCTTTCTACAATATTATAAAAATTTGCTAAAAATGTTATGTTGTTTAAAAGTTGATTGATACTCCAATATATATTTCCTATCATTAAACTATAAAAAGGCATTTGCTGACTAAATGTTTCAAAGTCCATATTTTCAATTATTCTTTGCGGGTGAACCCAATTTGAAGGTTCATCATAACATTGGTAATAGGCTATCTCTTGAAATTCAGCACTCAAATCTTTCAAACTTTTTCCGCTCGCTATCTCATACCATTGTTTAAATTCTGGATTCTTCCCTTTTAAGTGTTTTGATTCAATTTGTTTTATCGCTGTATTCTTAAGTTGAGACAGTTGTTCAATTTCTTCAGAAGTAGCAATGTTTCTTATTTCTTCATTGTTATTTTGGAAAAATCTATTCAACTTATTAGTAGTTTCAAAGTTGTTTTTCTTATTAAAAAACTTAACATATATATTTTTATCTTCTTCTTCAGCACTCGTAAAAGCGTCAAATGCTACTTGTAATTCAAACAATGTCCTTTGTAAAGGTAAAACTCCATCAGTAATATCATTCTCCAATAGATGAAAAATAGTATTTATTCTTAAATTGATATTTCCAACAAGATAAAACATTAATTCATCTACTTCATCTATTTCTTTGTTCCGTGAACAGATCCTTCTCATTCCTTTTAATCTTCTCTGAGTTGCTTCAAAAATTTTTTTTAAGTTGGAAAATTATTGTTCATATTGATAATGTCTCCCTATTCTTAAGTCAACTTACTTTTTCTTCTATTATACCTTTATTTGATTATAAATTATTTTTGGAGTGGCTGATAGCTGTAGGCATTGCTGAACAGGAGCATATTAAGGATTTCCCCCTGTCAGTTCTGGAAAAGTTAAAGTTGATCGAAGCTCAATCCTTTATAAAATTTTCAGAACGKAGAAACATCCCCATCAATAAGCAGGAAACAAAAAAAACGGAAAAGGTATCTGTTAATCGGAAAATTTCAGCATTACGTTCCCTTTTCAAGTATTTAACGACTCAGACCGAAAATGAATACGGCGAACCTTACTTCTATCGAAATGTCATGTTGAAAATTGAAGTGAATAAAGTGAAAGAAACATTGGGAGCATGTGCTTCCAGAATATCGACAAAGATTTTACACAATGATGAGGATGCTCGGTTTCTTGAATTCGTGAAACAAGACTATGAAAAGGAGCTATCTGAAAAGTCCAGGAAAATTATTTACTTTAAAAGGGACAAGGAACTTGATTTTGCGATTTTATCCCTCTTATTAGGAAGCGGTATCAGGGTGAACGAGTTATCTAATTTAAGGCTGCGAGACTTGGATTTTGAGGAGAAACAGATACACGTTTTACGTAAGGGTGGAAAAAAAGATGTAGTGGCAGCCTCTCCACCGTCTATGCAGGACATAAAAGAATACCTAGCAGTGCGAACGGAACGTTATAGGGGCTCAAATGATGATACATCATATGTATTCTTGACTAGGGTGAATGATGGAGCTACCCCTCTTTCCAACCGTGGCATCGAAGCTTTAGTTAAGAAATACACGAAGGCATTTAAGTCCAATAAATCGATGTCGCCACACAAACTGAGGTATACATATGGGACGAACTTAATGGAGCAATCAGGAGATATTCATTTGCTGATGACTCAACTGGGTCATACGTCGACCACAACGGCTGCCCTCTATACAAACCCTGAACAGGAAAAGGCTAAAAAGGCTGCGAAACTGCTGGGAGAGAAAAGAACCAATTATATTGAAAAGGATTAAATACAAAAAGAGAAGATTTTCAGTCTTCTCTTTTTGGTAAGTGTGTAGAGGCACCATCTATGTTTCCGTCATTTGGTAAGGCTAATTAATGCTCCTAAAACCTGTAATATATGTTATGAGCGGTAAATAGAGAGCGTATAGGAATTGCTTTTATATTATTTAGGAATAATCCTTCTTTAAGAAATAGTGCTATATTGTTAAAGAAGGTCCGTAGCATTTATAAAAGTCAAATTTGAAAGGTAATGGTTAAATCGTTTTTTGTATAAGATATAATATTTGTTTTCAATTGTCCTTTTTTCAAAAAACAGAATTATTTTGACCGAGAAATCCTTGTTCAAGCGTGTCCAAATCAATAATTCTACAGTCTGTTCGCTCATAATTAAGTAAAGGTCGCAACATAACACTTACCTGATTAGATTCTCTATTTGGCCAGACCCCAAACTGAGTACTGTTTAAATGTTTGTGAATTTTTATACCTGAGGGGCTCCTCCAATACGGCTATTATTATCATAAGATCTAATCATATCTCTTAATACTTCTAAAGGTTCAAAGTCAAACCCTCCCTGTTTGATTTTTCCCTTTGCTCTTAGCAAATCAATTAATCTAGCTTTTGCATCCTCCTCATAGTCTCCAGCAAATGCCAAATATTTTTCCTCATTCCCCCCCCTCCAAGGAGAAGCGGGTCTGTATGTGAATTTCCGAATACTTCTGTCATAATGGAATAACCATATGTTAAATTTACTCCTTTTCCAACAGTAACCACCAAGGATGAACTCTACCTCTGGTTCCTCTGTTCCTGGTGGTAAATCAGCAATTAGTGATGTCATACTATTCAGTATCTTGAGAAGGTGACCCTTAAGATCTTCTAACGCTAATCCTCGTGTTCTTGCCGGTTTATATTGGTTAATGTATGATATAATTTGTAGAACTGAAGGATATGCATATAAAGTATCTCCAGCAAAGCAAATAGCTGAATCACCTCTTTCTAGTGGAAAGAGTTTAGGACAACAATCCCAATATCCCCCAAATCCGAGTCTACTATCAGTGCAAAAAACTAACTCCTGCTTACTGCCTACACTTCGAACCCACGCCATTGATATTGTCATTGTTATACTCCCCATTGTAATTATATATTTTATAAGATTTTAAAAGTATGAGCTTTTTTATCTTACCAAATGGACTTATGCTGAGTGAGTACAATCCAAAAGATACAACTTTCCGAGTTTATACTTCACCTAATTAGTCCTTTTGCTAAGTTAGTATAAACATACAGAAAGTTTTATAAAGTATGTTCTTCTACTCACTTTAAATGTAATGTGAAGTGTATAAGGAAATATATTAAAACAAATCCATCACAATATGATACAAATACAATTCTTTACCTTTTCTTATATGAGCCGTTTTACAAACTCTTATATCAGCAAAATCATAACCATCAACTTCTTCGAATTTTACTATAGGGTAAGGATAGCTATGTATTTGAATATGTTTAATATATTTATCCCAAAACTCGTTGAAGTTCTTAGAAGAAGAGTAAACTAAGATAAAATTGTATTTGAGTCCAGTTGTGTCATAGCCAAATATTTTATCTAAATGAAATTCTAAGTAACTTTTAGTTAGGGAACTAAGATTTAATGCTTCTATAATTGAAAATGGATCTCCATTCTTCTTTCTAACAAATATATCTATTTCTCCAGATGTTTTTCCTGCTCTAGATTTTCCCCACAAGGTCTGATCTTTATTGTTAAATCCCGCCATTTCTAGTAAGGAGGCTATAAACGTATTCCTTTCATTTTCGGATGCATTTCGGTATATAAGATTACCCTGCATATTAAGACACGCACTAATAACCACATCTAAAAGATTCTCATATGAGGAGTCGGATAATATTTCAAAAAGGTGCAAAATACTTTGAGTATCATGCACCTCATCAATCTTTTTTATTTCCTGCTCAATTCTTTCTTTCTCTATATGAGGAAATGTATTAATGAATTTATTGAGAATTAAATTTGTTTCAGCATTTTCTTTTAGTTTCGACTCAGAAGCAATCTTCTTTAAATACAGTAGAAATTCATACTCTTTTGAATCATTATCCACTTCATTTATCCTTTTGTTAATTCTACATATCTCAGCATTAAAATTAAGAGCAAAAATCGGTTCAACAGATCTTCTTATTAAGTTATCTGAAACATTCTTTAATAAATCATTTTTTATTTTTTGATTCTTTATTTCATAGAAATAATAACATAAATCATTAAATTCTTTTCTATAATCCAACCAATCCTTTGGATTTACTATTTTAATAGATTTAAATGCATAAAGCGTCCGATAGAGTCCTACCTGAACTGATGAAATGGTACCGTCTAGTGAATAAAGCTGCTGTTCCCATAAAAGTTGAGCGGTTTTCCTTATACTTTGTTCAAAATCTCTATCTCTTCCTTGTATAATATTAATTAAATTTGTAACAGTTACTATGAAAAATTCAGCATCAATTCTATTTTCAATATGGATATTTGAACCTTTGAAATATTCCAAACTCTTCTTTAAACAAGTCAAATAAGTATCTTTATCTTTCATTACATTTGCCTTTAAAAAAAATATCAAAGCTATTTGAAATAAACTCTCACTTTTAATCTCATTTTCTTCATGTTCCATTAGGCTATAGTATAAGTCTTCTATTTCTTCTTTTTCTTCTAATCCATCATCATAGAACAAGATTAAACTTTTCAACCTAATTGTTTCTAAAAAAACATCTCCCGTTTCTATCCAATTATCCAATAATAAATTTAGTGCAATTCTTTTTTTTATTTTTTGAAGTTTAACTAAATACATGAAATTTTCTAGAGCCATTTTTCTAATATTAGAATTTTCGTTTGGATTAAGTATAATTTCATTTAAGAATTGTTGAACTGCTTTTATCTCTAACTTACTTAATATATCAATACAATTATTATCAAAGAAATAGAATTTATCCATAATAGACCAATTTTTAAACTCTTTAATCTCATCCAAATCATTCATTAGAAAACATAAACCCCTTCCTCAAATATTTTTTCACTTTTTACAGTTTTCATCAACTTTCTCTCAGCTGTTCCTATTATTACCTGAAGGTCATTACCGTATCTTTTATTAATGTTTTTTAGGGTTTGAGTTAATCCATTTAGATATTGAGAATCCCCTTCTTCTTTGTTAGGACTATCTATTATAAGAAAACGAGTATGTCTTCCAAAATTATACTCAATATCCAATTTTATAAGAGAAAGATAAAATGCTATTTTTGCTCTTAGTTGTTCACCTTCTGCAATCTCATCAAATGTAATATAATCTCCGTCTTGCTTATAATTGACCTCAAAATTTTCATTAATCTTTATTTTGGTAATTGATGTCAAACCGAAATGATAAAGCTCATCCAACATTATATCTGAGAGGTAGTTCAAAATCTTTTTACTACTTTCATATCTAATACTACTAAGCATTTTTATAGCTTGATTTACAATGTCAATTTTCTTATTTTCTTTATTTTGTTTTTTATCAAATGCTTCCATTTTAAAATTTGATAACTGGTATTCAACAACCGCTTTTTCCGCAATCAAGTTGATTTTTCTTTCATCGTTAATATTTTCTTTTTCTTTATTTATCTTATTCTCTATATCTTTTAATTCATTTTTAAGACTAAAATTATTACTTTGTGATTTTATCGTTAAATTTAATTCCAAAAAGCTTTGCTCAACTAATTTATATTCTTCATTGAGTTTATAAATAGACTTATTAATGATACTTTTTTCATTATTCAGTTTATCTAAAGTGATTTTTAAATTACTTACTTTTTTATAAAATATTTCTCTATTTATTTCATTGTCTGAATCCTGAACTAATTCATTACACAAAGAACAAGTATGATCATTATTTTTATTATCTGTTACTTTGTTATTACAACTAGGACAATGTTTTATATCAAGATTAGAGAAGAACATCCCTATTTCAATATACTCTTCTATATCATTAATATATCTTATTGTTTTATTAATCTCTTTATCAATTCGTTTTAGTTCATTATTGTATCCTATTATTTTAGAACTAATTGAAGTCAATTCATTTGCTTTTCCATTTGCAAGATTTCCTTGTTTAATAATTAATGTATTTTCATCGTTAATTTTTTCGATAACCCTTTTGTAATTCTCATAGTGTTTATTTAAAATACTAGAGTTCTTAGAATTTAAAATAGCTAATTCATTATTGATTGCATCTATTCTTTTTTCCAAACTTAATATCTCATTTATGTCTTGATCTTTCTGATTAGAATGATCATTTTGTTTAGATTTATTAAAGGTTAACATATCCGATTTTACTGTAAGGTTATTAATTGCATAAGTTAATTCAAGCCCTAATAACATTTGAAATACTTTTTTACCTTGCCCCCCATACATTAGTTTCGCACTATCCTTAGATTCAAGATAAATTGACTTAAAATATGTTTTCCAACTAGCTTTTGCTTCATTAAGTTCGTTCTTATCTTTCTGCGATGCTTTTTGAGTCCATTTTAAGGAATAGTATGAGAACTGCTTAAAAAAGAAATCCTGAATATTCTTTTCATAGTCAGCTATACTAGTAGCATTAAAAATCAGATTAAGATTATTTAATTCTGTATCGCTTCCTTCGTCAACAATTTGACTATAAAGTGATCCCTTCATTCGAGATTTATCGATTTTTATAACAGCTGAGTAATTTTTATCATTTATTTTAAAACACAAAATAACCTGGTTAACCCATTTCTTTACGTCAGGTTTTAATTTATTATTACCTGTAAGTGCAATTTGTATCATTTTAAATATACTTGATTTACCCTTTAAATTATCAGCTATTATTAAATTAACTCCATCTTCAAAAGGTAGAGAAAAATCAATAGCCTCTCCACTACTCTTATGCCCTTTAATACAAATTTTAGTTAATGATAATCTTTTTCCTGTAGAAACAGGAGTATCTTTATCATATTCTCCTAGTCCATTTAACAAATCTTTAATTTCATCTATTGAAAAGTCATCTTTATAGTCTTCATGTAAACTTTTCAAAAACTTATCGTAGTCAATTATCATAATTCTTCACCATACATTTCCGAAAAAAGTTTTTTAACATTACTTTGAATATCACTAATATACTCTTTATAAGAGGCATCTCTGTATTCATCTATTTGATATTGTAATACTTTCAGCTGTGAACCAGTTAAATCCCCAAAAAACTGCTTAATTAGCATACACCTCTTTATGTACCATTGAATTGATGAAAGTTTTTTAAGTGAACTTTCAAACTTGTTATAAGAAAAATCAGTTATATAATAATGCTTATCGATAGTTTTCAAATCAATGCTTCTCTTACTTTTAAAGTCAATAAAATCTATACTTTTTAGAAAGCTAATTACATCATCTATATCTTCATATGCGCCAAAGAAAAACCTTTCCATTTCTAGACGTCTTATACTGGGCTCTTTTGTATCAAATATTTCCTTAATGATGACTTTAATTTCGCTTTTATCAAACTTCCCTTCTTTTGCAAATAATAGTAATTCATACGAAAAGTAATCTGGATTACGAAGTAAAAAGTCGATTTTTTGTATTTTTACCTCACTTTTAAAAACTTTTTTATATGAGCTGGAACCTTTTTCTGTAATTTCTTCAGAAAAAATATAAAGTATAAGGAAAATTCTAATTCTATCTTTATATACTCTAATATTTTCAGCATCTTCGATTAATTGAATTTGAGACATTATATATACCTCCAAAAAATAGTGAATCACTTATACATAATTTATCAATTACTATATTATATTCATCCTACACCAAATACTGGTATCACTCAATCTTAAATAAGATCTTCTTGAATTATACAACGCTCCATTAATTACAAAAATTCAATTCTAGGCGATTTGTCGCGTTACGTTGCATTTACTGTCCAAAAATATACCATACAACAACCTTTTAAAGCTTGAGGGATGTATATACTATCCTCTAGCTTTAAATTGCATCCAATAGTTTTAGTACATATTTTGAAAAACTGCTTGTGATTCGAAGTTAAAAAGGCGATGCCTTATTCAAGCATCGCCCCCAGATAAATGATCAACATTTCAAAATCAAATTTATTTAATTCATTCAATAGTATTACCACTAAATTGATCGAAGTGGTGGGATCGCAGCAATAAGAAAAAAAGAGGATTTGCATCAAAGAAACCGAAAAAGATTTGACGACTCTATTGAAATGAATCAAATAAGGACAGCTATATTGACCCCCCCTAAACAACGCTATGGTCACTATTTGAATGGTTTGATAATGAAAAAAACATGACTTGAGTGTTCAGACATTAAAGGCATATCCAGAGACAAAGTAAATATCCCCTTCAATGATTCTTAGGAAAACTAAGGGATAAGAGGTTAGAAGAAACAACTAAGGAGGATTTTTAACATAGTCAATGCTTCGTTAAACAGTCTATGAAATTGGAACTAATAAAGAAGAATCCGGCTGTTTTAAATCTACTATTCAAAAAACCTTCTTAAAGCCACAGATTACCTTTATACTTCAAATTTCCATACTGAGATTCGCAGCGTAATTAACTTTTATTTTATGGACAATGGTTCTTTCGTTCTAATATAGAAACTTTTAGAAACACACTACTTTTCAAGATTGCCTAATAAATATCTTTTGGATCTTCATCGCAGGCTTATTAATTTACAATGAGTCTAAGTTTCGATAATATATAGATACTGGAACTTATAAAATTAGATTTCTGCAACAACCTAAAAAATAATAATCAAAGAGATCATTTCATGCTTCTTCCTGGATATGAAATGGTCTCTTTTTTGTGTATTTCGGTGTGAAAAATGTGGAAAGAAATAGTTTATATTCATACTGACGCCTGAGTAGCTCTGTATATAATGAATGGGTAATGACCCTGTGTGGATGGTATGAAGACCTCAATAAAATCATTTAAGTATAGATGATAATTTTTGCTCTATCCATTTACTCATACTATTCCTTCTTGTTCTGCTAACTCTGTCATACTTTCTAATAGATCAATAGGTAATTCCAAACTCGTTTTTCGATAGGAACTTCGTAATATCAAAGTACCTTCTCCATAGTGCATTTCTCCATTGGTTAAATACGGTGAGATATCTGTCATACCAAACACATCAGATTTTAACGGCTTTTCCCCTGCCTTAACGTAGAGTAAAACTGTTTCACTTTGTTCTCTAAGTCGAATGTTTTCCACTCCCCAAATTTCGTATAAATAGTCCATGAAGGGATAAAATACTACTTCATTTTTAGGTACCTGAAGCTCAACATAACCTTTATAATCCAAAGCAGGATGGTGAATCGAGTATGATGGCTTTAATGTATAAGTTTTCATTCCTTCTTCATACGTCAACCACTTTTGGATATTGGGTAAGTAGAAACCAAATACTTTTTCTTCATTACGAACCACACGTGCCTCTGGTATTTTATTCGAATGAAATCTTTGATACAAAACAATATCATTTTTCGAATCATAATATTCATATTTTTTTGATCGCTGTATTTCAGTTGGTTTGAGTGATTTCTCTGCATCCTGATAGGCTGCTTCCGAAATTACATACGTGATTCTTTCATCCCCATAAGGGACGGCCTCGGCTTTTATCGAACCATCTTGTATATACTTATACACACTCTGTACAGATAACCCCAATCTCTTTGCAACATCATTGGGGCTCATACCAGTAGGTAAAGATTGCTTTTCATAGACTAGTCGATCCACTTCCGCTTTTTCATAACGTGCCTCTTTATGCAATCGATGGGGGTCCAGAATTTTCATGATTTTCTTCTGCTTTCCATAATGGTAGACAGTTGCCTTGGATACTCCGAGTAAATCAGCTACTTCTTTTTGTGTATACCATTCCACTTTATCCCCCTCCCATCCTTCTTGATTATCCGAACATCCCGTTGGTTTCCATTCGTCAATTCTTCATGATACAAGTCTGCTTCCGCCTAGCCAAATTCTACACGATAATGGAGACGTGGTTGTTTAAAGTAGTAAAAACTCTCTGGGTCTTCTTCTTCCGTACATGTTAGGAGAACAAAAACCGTTTCCCCCATTTCATAAGATACAGTCTGAATGTTTTTATTCATAATTTGTCTATTCACCCTTTTTTATTCATTGCTATATGTATATATATCTCAGGATTAACTATTCATTCATATATCTATATATAATCATTATTAATATAATAATTGAATCCTATAATTTTATTATAATTTTCTAATCCAATTATAGACTAATATTGATTAACCTAAATAAATAGAGAATTTGTTTAGGACCTCATACCTTTAGGGATGCTTTAGCCATCATTTCTCACTTGAATGGAGTGGATGTCTATCAGATGATGAAGAGTCTGGGCCATGAGCAGCTTTCCACTTCAAAGATATATTTGGAGAAAGTTTTTGAAAATGAACGCCAAGCTATTCATTTGTTGTTTGGGGAGTAGTATATAATAGAAGAAAATCTTCATATTTAGAGGGGTTTTTGTGATTTTTGGCGCACTCTTAAATGATCCAGTTTCGAAAATGGTTTAAAGATTAAGGATTTGAAAAATAGTCCAGATTTAATAAAAGATAATTCCACACCTACATCTAATTCATGTATGTTTACCTTTTTTATAAAGAAAGAAAAAATAAAAGAGGGAGAACAAATCATCTGGATGACTTGTTCTCCCTCTTTTTTAGAATCCCTTAGGTAGGCATGACAAAGGAATGATAGCGCCTGGGAGGGAAAGCCGCCAGGGGCGGCGTTGGAAAATGTTCATAACAAGTTAAAAAATGGAGTTCTAATATTTAGTTTAATAACTCGGATTCAAATCTTTAATTCTTCTCCCCGATCTCTTTTCCTGCTGATTTTTGATCCTTTATTTTAAAAGAAATGAGGAAGCTAATTAACGAAAGTACAGCGATGACAATAAATGAGATTTGCGCGCCATACATATCAGGATGGACTATCTCGGGACGCTGCTGAGCATTTTTGGTAGCTGATGTCATTACAGTAACAAGTATTGCTGTACCTACGGATGCGGCAATCATTTTCATCGTATTATCCATTGCTGCACCATGGGCGATTAAGCGTTTAGGCAGCTGGTTCAAGGCGGCTGTTGAAACAGGCATCATAACCATGGCTAATCCGAACATCCGAATACTGTACATAACCGTAATAAATGTAAAACTTGTCGAAGGACCAACATCCATAAAAGTAAAGGATGAAGCGGTTATGAGGAGTAATCCGCCAATAACCAACCACCTGGCCCCAACCCGGTCAAAAATACGGCCAATGAACGGTGACATTATTCCGGTAATAAGTGCTCCAGGGAGTATGGCTAAACCAGCTTCAAACGCAGTAAATCCTCGCATGTTTTGCATAAATAGCGGGATGAGCGTTTCGGCACCAATCAGCCCCATAAAGGTAATGGCTCCAATAATAATGGCAATCGGGAATAATGAATACGTGAACACACGGAACTCCAGCATTGGATGCTTCAATCGCAATTGCCTTTTGATGAACCAAACAAGTGAAATTGTTCCAATGCCTAGGGATATGATGGTACTCTCGTCTGTCCAGCCATAATTACCTGCAGCTGTAAAACCATACAATAATCCACCGAAACCTACGGAAGATAAAACAATCGAAAGCACATCCACTTTTGGCCGTGTAACTTCTGTTACATTTTTTAAAGCGAAGAACGCAACTATGATATCAATAATGGCAATTGGAAGTATGATAAAGAATAACACCCTCCATGAGTAGGTCTCCGTAACCCAGCCCGACAAAGCGGGCCCAATAGCCGGCGCGAAGGAAATGACCAGACCGACCAGTCCCATGGCTGCACCCCGTTTATGCACAGGGAAAATCATTAGGAAGACTGTTTGCATTAACGGGAGCATGATTCCGGCTCCGCTCGACTGAATCATCCTTCCTAGCAGCAGCACTCCAAAATTTGGAGCTAGCCCCGCTACCAATGTACCAATAGCAAAAATCCCCATCGCGGAAAGGAAAAGCTGTCTGGTGGTAAAGCGCTCCAGTAAAAACGCGCTAACAGGAATCATGATCCCATTAACCAGCATAAAAACGGTTGTTAGCCACTGTGCACTATTTGCCGTAACATTCATCTCCTTCATTACCGGAGGAATGGCGGTAATCATTAATGTTTGATTCAAGATCGCAATAAATGTACCCGCAAGCAAAAGAGCAACAATTGTTGTCTGTTTACGATTTGTTGAACTCAATTATGGCCCCCCTTTACGATTTGGAAAAAAACATACTTTTGTAGATTACACGAATTTACATCATATTTCCAGTAATTTGCTGTTAAAAATAAAAGCAATAAAGTCGGCATTAAATCATTACTTCCCTACAACTAAAAGGCGATTTCGTTTAAAGAACAGGTTGCGATTGATGCGTATTAGCCTAGTCAAAGGGTTGCTGTTGAGCCATATACGAAAGGAAGTACCTTCAAAAGTCACTACCCTATAAGAGCGGATCAAATAGCTGCAGCAGACATCAAAACATTCTTATAAAGTGATCGACCTTTATTGCATAAAAAGCACTCTTAACTGGCTATAACAAATAATCACCATTGTTGTAATTACGTTGCCGATATTTGCTTAGTATATTTCCACGTTTTGATACCTTGGTCCCTATGATCTAATGCGAATGATACTTTTTAGTTTTTTATAAATAACTTATAGAAGAAAGTCGTCATATTCAGGGTAGTTTTGCTGTATTTTGGACTCTATTGAATGGCTCTCTCTTAAAAGATCCATAAATGTTTTAAAAATTAAGATATGAAAAGTAGTCCAGATTTATAGATATTTCCACACCTAATCCTGCAAATATAAAAATCACCCCATTTAATGGATGCTTAGATTTCCTTTCTTTCGTAATCTTATTTCAAATTTATCACTGAAAAACTCATTTGCATTAAAAATCGTACTAATGTCTGAAATATCACCTATGTTCACAATTAAGGCTTCATCAACTTCTTGATCTGTGAGAACTATGCGATATTCATATTGATTTTCAAAATATTTATCTTTCCAAAAATAAATATCAGTCCCTTGATTTTTATAAGAGCTCATCCTAGCTGAGGAATTGATGTTATAATCATCATATTTTACCAAGCCCCCTCTGTAAGCATAACCTTTTTCATTGAGTGTTCTAGTAATTCTGTCAATGAATTGCGATGGGGTAACAAAAATTAAGCTGTCTCCGAACTCCCTGATCATTTTATCGATTTGTTCATTAGGTAAATCAAATTTGGTATAGTAATATTTTTCATCCTCGTTAACCACTTTTAACATATCGCCAATAATTGCAAACATACAATATAATGGTCTTTTTTCATTTATATTTTTTCTGAAATTCAATTTTTTAGTTCGCCCCGACATTATTAATTCATTGGTATCTTGAGTAAAGAAATTCATGGTTAATTCCGTAAAAACATGTGCTGCTTCAAATTTGTCTCCTACACCTTTTTCTCCTGAAGCACTTTCTATATCAATATACTTTTTGAAATTATTCATATATAAATCTCCAGACAAAAAACTTTCCACAAAAGGTGTGAACTTTATAAATCCAAAAACCTGGCCTTTAAATCCAACGTCTGACATTTTCATACGCTCCATTCCCTCCTATTTAACTACTAAATTCACAAAAGGGACTATTTACCGGTATTCATTCCAAGACTATTATGGACGTTTACTATTAGTGAACATGTAAAAATGTATGCCTAGTTTACAAAGAATATACTTCAGTAAAAAACGCTTATCCAAAGGTAGACAGTCTTTCTTCTTTACAGTCTTCTTTTTAACCTCTCCTGATTTCATAATCTCTCCCCAAAAAAAGCAACCAATTTATCACGTGCATCAATCCTTGTAGAAACGACTCAAAATGTAATGTTTAGAAAAAACACGTAATAACGCTTTCCATTTTATTGTTGGGTCCAATATTCTTTTTTTAAAGCAGGCATCGTGAATATCCTAGGGCAGCGGTACTGTATAATGGAAGTATAAGTTTACCTATTTTTAATGCTGATTAATTGGCGTTCAGCATATTAACTAGTCTATCGGCAGAAAGGTTGGTAACTATTTTGAGTATAAATCCAAATATGGTGGAGATAGCCTCCCTCCTTGGGGAAACGTCACGTGCAACAATACTTGCAAGTCTGCTGGATGGGCGTTTTCATACGGCAGGTGAATTAGCATTGATGGCTGCAATAACACCTCAAACCGCCAGCTTTCACCTTTCTAAATTAGTGGAAGGTAACCTTGTTATAGTTGAAAAACAGGGACGACATCGCTATTATCAGCTAGCAAATGGAGAAATTGCGCACATTTTGGAATCGTTTCTTGCCATTTCCCCACCTCCTGAAGTTCGGTCGTTAAAACAATCAAGTCAGGTCAAAATGCTTCAGGAAGCAAGAACTTGCTATGATCATTTGGCAGGAAAACTAGGCGTCCAATTAACTGAATCGATGTTGAAAGCCGGATATTTGAAAAAAGAAGAGAGAGAGTTTACAGTTACACCCAAAKGGAATCATTTTTTTTCAGAATTCGGCATCGATTTACTTGATTTAAGAAGAAAACGCCGTTCATTTTCCCACTCCTGTTTAGACTGGAGTGAACGTCACCATCATCTTGGCGGAGCTTTAGGGAATGGGCTTCTTACACATTTTTTTGATTTAGGCTGGATAGTCCGTGTTTCAACTATTCGCGCAGTAAAAGTAACACCTAAAGGGAAAGAAGGATTTAAAGAAGTTTTTTGTATAGAGGTATAATTTTTTAATCCCACATGGTGAAACTCTTTTCTTTTTCACCATGTGGGACTTTCTGTCTGTAGTGGCTTAAATCCATACGATTACTATAAAGCTCTTTTAACGAATTTATTTTCCTTTTGGAAATTGCAATTTACAAGATAGATGCCAATGATGATAAACAGTCCGCCAATCAAGAGTGAAGTGTATATCTGTTCACCTAATAGCGCCCACCCTGTTAATACACCGAAGAAAGGTGCCAAAAATAAAAAGGCACTTGTTTTTCCGGGATCACTCTTTTGTAAAAGGTAATACCAAACAGCAAATTGCACGATCGATGACATGATACTTAACCATAATAAAATGAACAACGAATTGCCATTCAGTATGAAAAATGGTTTTTCAAGAATAAAGCTGCCAAGTAAAAGCAGTAAACCGCCAAAAAGCATCTGATAGGCAGATAAAACCCATGTATCGGAAATCGTCCCCCATTTTTTCGCCAATAAAGTGGAAATCGCCCAGAAAACAGAAGAAAGAATGCCGAAAAGAATACCAACCTTAAATTCAAGTTGCGCGCCCATCGTTATAATTACTCCAACAAATCCTAATAAAACACCAATCCATTGATATAGTTTATAGCGTGTTTGTGAAAAGATCGTACCGAATACAACAACAAGCAACGGGTTCGTGAATGTAAGAATGGAGGATTCACTTGCTGTAATCGTGCGTAAACTCAGGAAAATGCACCCCATTACTCCGGCTGTTTGAAAAGTGCCGATAATGAGCATTTTTATCCAATCCCCTTTAGAGTTTGGGTGCGGTCTTTTTAAAAAGATTACGATTATCGCCATTATGAGTCCGGCAAGTGTGAAGCGTAATGCTGCTAATAATAATGGGGATGAATAAGGTAGACCAATTTTAACTACTGCAAAAGAAGAACCCATCAAAAATGTCGTTAAAAGTATCAACACTGTAAATTTGTAAACATTCATTTTTTTATCTCCTGACATATTTAAATGACCAATCTACAGATAGTATAGCCGATGATTATTTCAGCTCTCATCGAAATATGGAATACAAGTGGATCAAACTTAATGGTATCGACATATCATAGGGAATCTTCATAGTTTAATTGATATAAGTAACCTCTTTAAATCATCGTATTCATCTTAGAAATCAGCTTAAGAAATAGAGGTAACCTCATCCTATTTTTCATATATTTCAATAGGCAAATCATCCGGATCACTAAAAAAAGTGAACCTTTTTCCTGTTAACTCATCAACACGGATTGGTTCGACTGGAATGTTTTCTTTTTCTAAATCTTCAATCGCTTGATTAATATCTTCAACTTCAAAAGCAAGATGTCTAAGCCCCCTWGCTTCAGGATAACTAGGACGATGCGGGGTATCAGGAAATGAGAACAATTCCAGCTGATATTCCCCTCCGACGATTAAGTCCAATTTATACGATTTCCTTTCTGACCGATATGTTTCCTTCTCGATATCACACCCTAAAATATTTACATAGAAGTTCTTTGACTTTTCATAATCGGAACAAATTATTGCTACATGATGTATTTTATTTACTTTCATTTGCTTCCTCCTTAAAAACATTGGTTATTTTCATCTGATTTTACCAAAGTTATACATGTGCTTCCCTCGGACTCTACTGCACGATATGGTATATTCATTCCCTTTGACAGGTCCACCATTTAGATTAATTGCAGCCATTAGAAAAGTTATATATTCATCATGGAAAATGCCAGGGCCATACTGTTTGATTAATATTATTGCTAATGGCGTATAAAAAAATAAAAAGCCCTGTTAGCTGAAATTCAGTAACATCAGGCTTTCAAGATCTAACCGGTAGAGTTTTTGCACTATCTATATATGATTTCGAACAAACTTTTATAAATCATACCCACTTTTTCCTGCATTGATTTCAAACTATTTTACAGCAGGAATTGTTTGTGGATGTTCAGTCACGAAATTTTCCTTACCCGATTTCAAGGTCATGAAAGCGATAAAACAAATGACTCCGAATGAAACCAATAACCAAACAGCTCCATTAAACGATCCATCGAAAGCGTCTATGACAAAACCAATCGTTAAAGGAGCGATGAAGCCAGCCAATTGCATCTTTAAATTKACCACCCCCACTGCAACCTCCATTAGGGTGCAGTTCACTTCACGTATGCTTTTCTTTACCAGTTATTCGTTTTATMTAATAATTGATCAATATCAAATGCATCGAGATGAAATGGAATTGACTCTTCGGCAAGTTCTTCAGTAGCAAAAAGCAATTGGTCAATATCTATTATAGTCAAAAACAATTCCCCTCCCTTTTAATCACTTTACCCTCAAACATTACTTTAATAGTTAATTTTTTTGAGGGTATCTTTATTCAAAAATTGTTTGGATCCTTTTTAATTCTAGAATTTGAAGAATGAATAGCTCTCTATATGTAAATATTCATACACCAGAATACATTTCTAATAATTTCCATTATACCGCAAATGAAACTGTATAATTTTACAATTGTATAACAATTATCGTTTAGCATTTATCTTGTGTTTATCGAATTTTCAGTTGAGCCCAAAAAACCTCATGGGACTTTTTATTTTTGTAAGAATGCTAATAATATAGTTCTATAAGTAAAGCGATTCTTTATAAAAGATTGCTCCCTATTGCGGAACAAGAACCGGTTGAAATAAAGCTCATTTCAGGAAATTCAAACCATATTCTTTTCCGGTTTTTACTGGTATAATATGGATGATTTTGTTAGTGAGAGGGGAGAAAAGATGAATCAACTTGTATTTAAGCAATTTGAGATGACGAGAGAATACTTCATCAAGAATGTAGAGTCCATTCCTAAGGAACTAAACGATGTGCAGCCAGATGGCTTTAATAACACAATTCATTGGCATACTGGTCACGTTTTGACAATTACAGAACAAACTATGTTTGGTTTCCCGAATGTAACAACCCATCTTCCCACGAATTATATAAAGTTATTTGGGAATGGCACAAAACCAGCCGATTGGACAGGGAATATACCTGCTATGGATCAGCTGGTTGTACAGTTGAAAGATCAATTAACTCGTTTAAAGCAAATTCCTCCTGAACAGCTAGATCAAGATTTGGATACACCATTCCTAGGATGTAAGACTGTTGGAGAACTTGCAGGTTTAACATTAATGCATGAAGCGACTCATATGGGGCAAATTCAGGCAATGAAGCGGATGATTGAGCATGTAAGTCTCAAAAACTGAATTTAACAAAGTGTTATATTAAGATGAAAGAACCAGTCTAATAAAACTGGTTTTTTCTTTTGTTTGTTATATTTTATACATCATTTTTTTCTACATAACACTCTCTATTTTCATTACTCCACAAACGATTCTTTCTTGAACACACTTAATCTACTTATTTTTATTAAGCTATTCTGCCCTTGGCCATAATTTATCTAAATGAGGTTTTCTACTATGTCAAAAAACAATCAACAGCAAAAAAAATAGACACTCAACTATCTGTAGCAACCTTTACTGGTACTGAATTAGGACAAGAGCTTGCAAATATTCATCAAGAAGTTTCTCAATTAATTTAATTCGTATCTCCATTTCAAAATTCCACACAAGGTGGCCCAGCAAATCTAGCTTCAAACTCATAAAAAAAACAGATAGTATCATATAGTTCTCAAGCTCAACAACAAATGAAGAAAGCAGATCAACAAGAAGAAACTCCAATAGAAAAACACAATATATGAGATTATGATAGGGCATGGGAAGATGACCGTCTTTAATAAAGTGCATTTTCCTTTAATATTTTCGACTTAAGTCCTTCATTTCCTTTCGCTAAAAAAGGAGATGCCCATTAGCTCCTGATAATGAAGTAAAGCACCTGTCAGCCATGTCCATTAAGCGCAAAAATCAGCGCTCCTCCACAGAGAATGAAAATCGTCCATACTCATTCTATGGCTGGTTGAGTAAGGCGATGAACAATGGTGCCAAAGCCCATTCGTTAGTCTGACCCAACGGCCTCGGTGCATCACAGACTATCGCTCCCTTAAGAGGTTGACAATAAATAATGGATGATAACAATACAACCAGGCTCGGACCTTTTTTGGTGGATCTCATTAACTAGCTCACCTCGACAATAAACCCATGAGCTAGCCTGTTTTGTCCCTGATGATGTAGATGTACAAGAGTTCCCAGATTATCCTCTGAGGTTATTGTTTACTTTAAGGTATCCAATCCAACTTTAAAGAATGAGTTTAATCCATAAGCCACTGATTGAACCGTATTCGCATTATCCAATAGTGACTGTTTATTCTCCCCAGTTGGATTCTCTTTTGCACGTATGAAGGAGGCTTCCAGAGCTGACAACTTTTGTTTCAACTCATTGATTTGCTCTTGGACTGAACCCTTAATTGCAGTGGCTTCCCTGAAGCACTGTTTACCTTTTGGACTAATCGTTGCTCTGCTTATCTTCCCAGTTGTACTCTTTTTGATAGCTATGAGCTTCTTGTTCGCAAGTATCACTAACTCAGCCCTTACCACTTCAAGATTTTTATCGTACTTTTCAGCAATTTTACTTACACATCTTTCTCTATTGCATTCCTCAAGGAAAGAAAGTATTTGCTTTTGTAGATGATTCATATTGGTTTCTCCTCTTAAGTTTGTTTCCATTTGCAAGAATTATAAAGTTTCTTTCTACCGTTTCTTTAAAGTTTGCATACCATAAAACCCCAAAACACATATATTGTTTTTTTCGTATTTTCTCTTACAAAAAAACACCTTTAATTTATCACAGGAACCACAGAATCTAATATAAAACTACAGAAACTAACAAATGTTTTTTAAATATTCAATCAATCGCACAAAAATTGGAAGTATACGCATTCATAACGTAAGGGAAAGAACGAGACAAGCATTGTTTAAGGATATAGGGACAAAAGGATCAAAGCCATTCGATTGCGGGAAGTATTAGGCTCAACAACTCGAAGAGTAAGAAAAACAGCTGCTATGTTAACCGAAATCGATGAATATAGTAAAAGGATCTAAGATCATCTCACCAAGAAAAGCTGGTGGCAGAAATTATGAAAGTAAATAAAAATATCCATATGGATTATACCAAGATAAAATTCTAGTGGCACCCGTTAAGAAAACAGTTTTTTTCTGAAGTATATATCAATTAGGATTTTCCATCCTTTTCCCAAACAATAGTTAGCTCGGATTTTGAAGATATATCCTCTATAAATACTTCATCACGATTTCTATATCTCTTTTCTCCGTATAAAGTTAAAAGGTCATTCTACCTTGTGAAATCATATTTCCACTCAAACGCTTTACTATTACCGCAACAGACTCGATTTTATGTGTCCCATGTATTTTCCTTTCGGATAATTGATTTTACCGTTTTATCTCCAAGGCTTTTTACACTTTTAAAACTTTCGATTAATCTTTAAATATTCGTTTCTAACATCATAGTCAGTTTCTTCCAAAAATAGCATTTTCTCAAAAAAACGACTTGGAATTTTCACCACAACCATTAAAATAAAGTTTTCTTCAACTAACTGCCCATTTAGTTCATTAAGAAAAACCGAAATCAGGTCATTTCGGTTTTTCTTTTTTATAAACAGTACAACTTTTTTTCTAATCCACAACTTCGATTCTTACCGCAGTTAAAACATCTATTAATATCCGATAAAACTTAACAACTTTCATTTTCTTTTCATTTGTATATTCCACAAAACTTTTGCCCTTTTTAAGCCATTAAAAACCCCTCTAGATGTTACACTGCCTACCTTAATTATGACTAGAAAATCCAAGTAGTCTAACTCTCTCGTGTCTATCTTAGTCCATATTGATTTGAACTTGCCCAAAACTTTCGAACTTCTTATTAAAATCACTTGAAGTAAGGTCAGATATATGAACACCAGTATTCCTTGTTGTATGAATAAAGCGACCATCCCCTAGATAAATACCGACGTGGGTTATCTCTTGACTTAAGTCTGTATCTCTAAAAAATACTAAGTCCCCTGCCTTTGGATCTCTGAGTTTCGGCAGCAAGGAATAGTAGTCCGCTGCCGAACCCCGCTTAAGGGAAATGCCCTGCTCCTTCATGGCCCAATAGATAAAACCGCTGCAATCCATTCCAATCATCGGATCATATTCTCCGAAAACATAGGTAAATCCACGTAAAGTATAAGCATACTTTATGACATCATAAGCTTTATCATAGGAAGCCTCTTGATTTGCATAAAATGGATACAAGGGACTGCTGTATATTTGAAGATACTGTCCCTGCATCAAGCTATCAGTTGGTAACGCGTTACGCTTTTTGATTGTATCCACCGATACACCGTAATTATCCGAGATACTTTTAAGTGTTTCATTATTTTGAACGACATGCTCTCCTTTTGGTGTATACGTTTTATACTCGGCTTGGTATTGAGCAAAATATTTTTCTATGGTAGATCTCACCTGAACTGTCTCCGCTCCGTATCCAGAATTAACGAACTGATTTCCCCCCAAATAGATCCCAGCAGTCACGACTTTTGAACTCCCCTTTTCCAGAAAAAATATAATATCTCCAGCCTTAGGCGTATTTGTATCCATTCCTTGCTTATAATAGCCTTCAACTGACAAACGGTCGATAGGCACCTTTTGCCGCGAGAGTACCCAATGAATCAATCCGCTAGAATCAAACCCTTTGTTAGGTGTCTCTTGTCCAGCCGTTTTTTTAAATCCTGTAAAAGTTTTCGCATAATTCCCAATTTGTTTCCCTCTCTCTGACCACTGATAGTTCGAAGGAGTATAAGCATTTTGAATGGTTAACTTCTGGCCAATATATAACTTACCATCCGGTAAACCATTCATATCCATTAATTGCTCTGTCGATATATCATAGATTGCTGCAATCGATTCTACCGTTTCTTGAGAGGATACAGTATGCACTGGATCTGCTGCTTCAACTTTTAAGCCAGATAAAAAAGTAAAACTAACCATGCCTAGTAATAAAAACAACATACTACCTACTATTCTTTTCGCCATTTAACCCTTCCTTTATCATACAGATTTTGTTCCTTCCTATTGAAATTATGTAATAAAATATCAACTGTATAACTTTAACATAAAAATACTATTAATTGGATTCACTTCCACTTTCATCAATGAACTAACCTTCTCTTTTGATTATACTTTTGCGATATTAATATAAGGCCATTTTGTAAAAAATGCCCCTTCGCAAAAGTGTCTTTTACGAAATACGCTATTAAGCTAATTATAGGATCAACAATAAAAATGATATGACGCGAAATACAAAAAGCTCAGTTCCAAAGTAAGAAAGAACTGAGTTCAACTGTAGACGAACTCGCTGAAGAACAAGTTTGTCTCCATTTTATTTAGGTTTATAAAACCTTGAACGTCGCTTGGAACATAGGGCACTCGTTTTTCGCGGGCGGTTAACATAAAAATTACTGAATTCTCTCCCTGCAACTGCTTGTATCGTTTCTTCTTCCAAGGAAATGTTTTTAGCATTCCCAGGTACTTTTTTATACTATGCAAAAAAAAGAGCCCTCCAGCAGAGTTGAGTAATCTAACACCACTCATCTTACGGAAGAAGCTCCATTTCACATGCAATTATCACATCTAACGATTTTCCTGATTGATAGAACCAGCTATTAACCCTTACACGGTTTTATACTGCCGTATAACCGCCGTCGACAATTAGGCTAGTGCCAGTAACAAATGATGCATCGTCACTTGCAAGGAAGAGAACGGCTTTAGCCACTTCTTCCGCTCTGCCTAAACGGCCGATTGGATGTAAATCGATCAAACCTTGTCTTATTTCACCTTGTGCTTCGGCAATAAGTGGTGTATCAATATATCCAGGGCAAACTGCATTGACACGAATGCCATCTTTCGCATAAGTCGCACCTAATGTTTGTGTCAATAGTTTGACCCCGCCTTTAGCAGCAGAATAAGCTGTTACCCCCGGTTTCCCTGCATGGCTATGGATGGAGCCTGTATTGACAATGGCGCCGCCAGTAGATTGTTTTTGCATTTGCTCTATCGCATATTTATCGGATAGGAAGACACCGGATAAATTAATATCAATCGTTTTTTGCCATTGCTCGTAGCTTAACTCATGGATGTTTCCGTCTCTGGCAATTCCTGCGTTTGCGAACATGATATCCAGTTTTCCATATTTGTTAACCGTCTCTTCGATCATATTCTTTACGTCATTTTCATTCGTCACGTCAGTTTTAACAAAAAGAGTATCATACCCTTTTCCATTTAACTCTTCTGACACCGCTTGTCCATGATCAGCAAAATCGGCAATGACCACCTTTGCTCCTTCTTCTGCAAATAATTGAGCCGTACTTGCTCCAATCCCGCTTGCTCCCCCTGTTACGATTGCCACTTTATTTTCTAATCTCATATCTAAACACTCCTTAGTTTTAGTTACTACTATCCGCTAGAAAGTCAGGTTTTAGCGTGCAGTCGCTCCGCCGTCTATCACAAATTCAGTACCCGTCGTATAAGAAGATTCGTCCGAGGCAATGAAAAGCACTGTATTCGCCACATGATTGACGCTGCCCAGATGTCCCAACGGGAATCTTTACCCCATTCAGCTTTTGAACTGCCCGTTTGTTCAGAAGCATAGTCCGCCATCCCGGTATCGATATATCCTGGATGAATCGAGTTTACACGTACCCCTTTTGAAGCATACTCGGGTCCCAGCATCTTTAGTCATAGTCCGGACCGCTCCCTTGGTTTTCGGTTAGGCCTATTGAAGTAAAATTGAATTACCTTTACTCATTGTGTAAGCCAAATTAAATCCTTACATAGTTAGTTGTTGAATATATCATTTACATTAGCTGCCATATCATGATCATTGAAAACGGGTTTGAAGAAAGATTCTGTCATGGCAGCCTGCAATCCACTTTTGAAGGATCAATTCATGTACTCATATTTATAATCGCCTGTTATTTTAATACCAACTTCCACCTGAATATTACGGATTGATCCTTCATTAAGGCTAAAACCCTCTTTAGAAATTTCTTTCCATTTTTTCAAATCCTTTCTGTAGATAACTCCTTCTAAATTATAGATATCTATATTTTTTTCAAGAGCATATTTGTAGGTATCCCTGATTTCTTTCTCTAATGCCCCTTGGATTTTTTCTTTAAGGTGGGGTAAGGAGATGTTTTCTTCCATATCCGTTATGGCACCTTCTGCTTCAATTGAAATATCGAATTCGACTGCATCATTTACATAGATAGGCTTTATATTGAATTTTGGCCTCATTAGAGATATTTGAACATTTTTGTTTTTGTTGATTTTTATTCCAATTGGGGACCTTACCGTTGATTTTGTTAACCATCTCATCCCCCCAAGATGTTTATTTGCTATCTCCCCCTTTAGCTGATTATTTTTAATAAAATAGGACCCTGATAGTTTTACGGTGTTCTGTGCTTTTTCTTTTGCTTTCCATACCTCATTTTTTAATGAAATCTTCGGTAGTTTTATTGTCATCCCTGTTTCATAATTTTGCGTATAAAATCTTTGGATCCTGATGGGTTCGACAAAGGATCTTAATTTATAAATATCCATCGGATTGAAAATGCTTGTTTGCACTGAAGAGCCGAATAAACTATTGACAAAGAGAATCTTTTCTAATGAATCATCCGTTCCATATAACCAAGTTGTTTCCCTAATTTGCTGAAATCTTAAAATGGGGTCGTTTACGTTGTCCAATCCATGTTTTAGTAAGCTTTCAGAGAAAATGATCAATTTAACATGAGCCCAATAAATATACTGGTTTGACCTTTTATAAATGTCATTCATGGCCTCATTCATTGTTTTCCCGCGTCCCTCGGCGACCCAAACAGGTGTTGGTTTTGGTTCCAAGCCTTCTTGTTTAGCCACACCGGCAAAAGACGTCACCTGCACATAAATGACATACTGCCCATTCTGATAATCTATTCCCATTGCACTTATATATTGAATATCTTGAATATCCTTGGTATCCCAGCAGCCACTTAAAAGAGCAACGCTCATTACGAATAGTATAAATCTAAGGATCATTTTCATTAGCGATTCCCTTTTGTTCTGTCCTTTGTTTTCAGCATTTCGGCTCGTTTCTTTCTAAAGAGATATGGCTTCACAAAGACACCGCCCCCTAAAAGATCTTTCAAGGATAGTGGTGATATAGGCGCTAAGTAGGGTAAACCAAAAATCTGCAGCCTTGATAAATAAAGGATAATGGAGAAAACACCGAGAAAGAATCCGAATAAACCTAAAACAGAAGATAGAAATAATACAAAAAACCTGGCCATGCTTACAATTCCACCTAAAGATTGATTGATTAATGTATAAGTGGCTACCGCAGTAGTACCTGCCACCACCAACATCGTCGGGGATGTAATCCCTCCTCTGATTGCCGCATCCCCTATAATTAACCCACCCACAACGGCAAGTGATTGACCGATTGCTTTTGGGAGTGTGATCCCTGCCTCTCGAAACAACTCAAATAAACCCAAAATCAAGAAGGCCTCTTGTTGAGGTGATATGGGCAACCCAAATCTAGATACGGTTATTGTCGCCAAAAATGGGAAGGGGAGCTGGTCTAATTGAAATGATATTAGTGCTATATAAAAACCTGGCAGAAATATTGATACCATTAGTCCGAAAATGCGAAATAAATATTCGAAATTTGTATAGTAAGATGGAGTATGACGATCTTCCGCGGCTTTTAACAATAATGCAATATTGCCTGGTCCAATTAAGGCAGTTGGTGACCCATCCACTAAAATGGCAAAGCGCCCATTATTTAAACTGGCTACAGCATAATCCGGCCTCCCTGTATAATCAAATAACGGGATCAGGTTGAACTTACTGTCTGATAAAAATTCTTCAAGTTCAGTAGTTCCCAACAAGATATCTGTGTTTATTGAGGAGATTTTCCTTTTTACTTTTTCAATGGTTTCTGGATTTACAACATCCTTCACATATAATAAATTGATTTTTGTCTTGCTCCTTTTGCCAATAGTAAATGCTTGATTTTCGAGTGATGCCGTTTTATATCTTTTTCTGATCAACCCTAAATTAACAGAGATATCTTCGATAAATCCATCACGTGGACCTCGGATGGAAATTTCACTACTTGTTTCTTCGGGACTTCGATTCGGGATGCTTGGTAGGGAAAACATAAATAATAATTCCAATTCTTCAAATAGCATCAGGACCATCCCGGAAAATACGTTTTCCTCCACATCTTCTTTTATAGTGGAGGAAGGGAAAACCCTACTGACTTTAAATTCGTCTTGCGGATCCTCTATAACCTCTTCTTCCTTCAGTTTAGAATTAATGAATACACTACCTTCAAGCCGTGCTACTGATTCCCACAATTTTTTGACATCGACCAACACCTCTGAATAAATCAAAGTACAAATAAGGGCCGGATCTGTTTTCCCCTCAGATGTAATGATATGCCTTTTGAATTTTACATCCGAGCTCATTCCGAATAGTTCATTGAAATATTCCGTCGTTAGTTGGATTTCCGAAGAACTCCCCTTATTTGCCTTGTTCAATAGAGGCTCCATTCTTCTTCACCCTTTCTTTCAAAAAAATGACTATATTAATGAAAAAGGTTATAACCAAAATGCTAATCACACTCAATTTAAAATAATATCGTTCCGTAAAATTCCTGTATGCTGGAATGTCGATTGGTATACAAAGCGCAATGATTAAGGAGACTGATATAGCAAGCAATACAATTTTTTTTATTTTCTTTGTTTTAATTTGAAACAGTTCCCCCATTAGGAATATCGATAACGAAACACGGATAAATGCACCTGAAAGCCATTGGTATATTGATAAAAAATCCAGCCGGTTCAAATACTTACCCATGGTTAGTAACCGCCATTGAGCGTATGCAGGATTGCTTATTTTTGCAGCCTGTACCGGACCAAACTCTGTAATGGAGCCTATTATGGGTCCCATGCTGATAAACAAAAGAAATAAACCTAAAAAAAGTAAACTCCTGAACTTTATATCAGTCTTTACAAACTGTTGAATTAAAACGAGAAGAAAGATCTCTGTAAAACCTCCGCCTAGTATTACGATACCGTCCCAAACAGGTGTAATCCCATTTTCAAAAATAGGGAAAAGCAAGGAGTAATCCTTATACTGTATATTTGCCGTCATAATCATAAATCCAAGTACAACAACAAGGGGTAAAACCAATCCCCCGGCAATGGCTATTGTTTTGATTCCAGCCTCGGCAGCAATAAAACATAGAATGATGAAAGGTATGAATAATATATATTCTGGCGTTTGAATCATATAAGTACTTTTCACCCAGGAAAATGTGCTATATAAAGTGACAAATAAGTTTAATGAAATATATAAGAAAAGAAGGATTTTTATAGTCCAGGCGGCGAGCGGGTGACTGTGAGTATGAAGCCAACCAATGATATGCTGTTGCTTTGTTTTACTTATTATCCAATAAACCATGGGAAGCCATAATAGAAAAAGCATCCCGGTTACTAAAGTACTTATCCATGAATCTCTTCCGGATGCACCAAGCAGTGAAGGCAAAACGATAACATGGTTCATCAACCCAATAGATAGAATCAGTACCATTGTTGCTTGAAAAGTAGATATACTTTTTATCATGTGACACATCCCCTCTCTTTTAATATGAGGAGCCATTTTTGTTTTTATTCATACGGTGCATCATTTCTTTAATGGAGAGACAGATAGGTAATTGAGTCCCTCCCGACAATAAGCTCCGCTGAATCACCTGCCATTTATCATCGGCTTTGCAATGAGTAATTTTTAGAAGCATTTTTTGTTTACAGGTCAAAAAAGTTTTGTACGTCTTCATCAAACGCACTACAGGCACTAGCTTTTTTTAAGATGGTGCCTGTTGGCGTTTTATCCCTTATAATGTATCCTCTGAGTATGAATGGCACTTTAAGATGTTAGCTTTATAGGTTCTTCATTGATAGTTTTTTCTATACTGCTGCTTTCTGCTTGATCCTCTTTAATCCATTTATTGAGAGATATCGAAGCCATCGCCATAATTAAGATGAGTGTAACGTAGGTAATGACGACTACTGGTTGAAGTGCATGCAGTCCTTCTCAAAACATCATGGAAAACGCTAAAGTTCAATGACCAAAGTCCAAAATATTTTGTGCCATCCAGCTAGCTCTTAATCTAATGACAACTTTTTTGATGCTGCGCTTGCTACTGTGAATGACGAAGAGTCTAGTGTAGCTAAAAGAAAAATAAGGGTGATAATGATTATGGCAAACAAGGCAAATACTGCAGCCGGGAAGGCTTTGGTAAATGGCAGCAATGGCAAAAAAGCACCTCCAATTGTTAGACATCATTCTAACAATTGGAGGTGCAGTTCAAATTTGAAGTCTGTCTAAAGTTCTAATTTGGCAACGTTTACAAAAAAATAACCCTAAGGAGCTCATTCAGGGAATTAAATGAACTATTTCAACTCTTAATAACATTAGTGATTTTGCTTATCGTTTTTTACTGTTTTTCCAGATAAAAACCATCCGCCTATAGCGATAAGAAGCATGACAGACCAAAAGATTATATTCCAAACCGGTCCTTCAACAAAATCGTGAGAGATAATGTGCACGGCTGGATGTGCAAGGGTATGCATTAATAACTTAACCCCTACCCAACCAACGATTAACATGGCTGCCGTTTCGAGGCTAGGCCGCTCCGTCAGTACCTTAACGAAGTATCCTGCCGCAAACCGGATGACGATTAAACCTGCAATGGCCCCTAATAAAATAACAATGAATTTTGCCCCATCCATTCCTCCTATATCCCCCATTGGCGTATCTGGCAAGGCAATGACTAGAGCGACTGCAGCTAAAATGGAATCAATAGCAAAAGCAATATCAGCCAATGCAATTTGCGCAACGGTCATCCGGTAGCTTTTCCCTTTTTTATCTTTTTCTCCGTGATCCCTTTTTAATAAATGCTTTAATGAGATGAAAATCAGATATGCAGCCCCAATGGCTTGAACTTGCCAAACATGGAAAAGGTACGAAATGATGAAGATTGCACCAATCCTAAATATAAAAGCCAAAAGCAATCCAATATTAATCGCTTTTTTTTGCTGTTCTTTTGGTAAATGCTTTGACATTATGGCTAAAACCAATGCATTATCAGCAGATAATAAACCTTCTAAAAAAATTAGAATAATTAACACCCAGCCATATTCCAATAATAACGATAATTCCATGATACCCCCCTAAAAGCATGTAAAAGAATGCGTATATGACTTCAAACCCAACAACACTTTCTCCTCCAATATTGTCCCATCTTCTCTTCTTCCTTATTCAATCCTTCCGTCCAATTAGCTTACTCCCTATTTAAAGTAAAGCATCCGTCAGCTCTATAATATTCTTTTATGCTTAGACTTCATTCCAATTGGTTAGGATTTATATCTCCGCACTTCGAAAAGCACCAACTTCCTATTCTTCCATTAAATGATATTTCTGTCATATATTTTTATGATGTTCCTGGCATCTGCCATTGTACGGAGATATTCGTAACAAAAACATAGTCACTTTCATTTGACTCAATATTTTAGGTGTTAATAATCCCCATCTTTTCATACAAGCTTAATTAAAAAGAGAGCTAGGGCGGATAACATGGAAAGGTAAACATCATTGTTCCTTATATGATTTAGTTGCAACATTAATCAAATGAATAAAATCAAGGATTTCCCTAAATAATAGGAAGACTAATTAACAGGGAGGGATTTATATGGATGCTAAGCGTGTAAAGCAGATTCTTTCGTCTTCATCTGACATTGAGGTTAGATATAATGGCACTTCAGTTTGGATTGATAATTTAAATGAAGATGGAAGAACAGCTACAGTACATCTAAGAGGCCCATTAGAGGAAAGATCTGACGTAGCAATAGACGAACTTAAAGAAATATAATATCCATTAAAATAAGCTCCTCTTTAATAAGAAGAGCCAGTTTGTCTACGGTAAATTAAGGATTTGTACAAATTGTACGTTGATCTACTCTCCAGGCATTCGCTTTCCGCGGGCGTTCCGGGAAGCCTCCTCGGCGCCTTTGCGCCTGTGGGGTCTCCCCCTGGACTCGCTTTTCCCGCGAGTCTCGCACACCCGCTCCCCCTACTTGTTTTGACCTTTTGAAAGTTCCTTTGCTCATTTCAACCTTAATTTTTGACCGATATTAATTTTGTCTGGGTCTTTAATTCCGTTTAGACTGACAAGCGATTTTACGGTTGTTTTATGTTTTTTTGCAATGAAGCTAAGTGTGTCGCCTTTTGTTACAGTATAAGTTGAGATTGTTTCAGTTTTAAATTCATGTGGTTCGTCAGTCCTAACAGTATTTATGGTATTTGTAAAATCCCTATAGGCTATATTCAAATCCACCTTTGTGCTGATTCCACTTACCTTACCTGAATCAGAATGCTGCCAAATGTCCGTGTTGCGTCCCAACGTCCTGTTGTATCTGGCAATCCAAAAAGCGTAATTCTTGAACCTTGATTCATCTAAATCATTTTCGAGAAAGTATTTACCAGTATACAGCATAGCCGTGTATCCAGCTTTTTCAATGGCTGCTAAAAAAGCGATTGCGGCATCGGTCAGCGTTTTTTTATTTGCCTTTTTTTTATTTTCCTCAAGATCAAGAACAACAGGGTAATTTAAAGCAAACGAGCTGATTGAATCTAAAAAATAAGCAGCCTCAGCCTTTGCTTCTGCAACAGTTGCAAACTTTGCATAATGATAGGCCCCGACTTTCAATCCCGCTGCCAATGCTAGTGGTGCATTTTCTTTGAAATAGGATAGCTTAGAATAACTCGTTCCCTCTGTTGCTTTAATGAAAACGAACTTCACGCCTGCCTTTGCAACTTCCCCCCAATTTATAGCACCTTGCCAATGTGAAACATCGATTCCCTTGATATATTCCATATTAAAGTCCTCCTTAAGGAAATAACCCTATGGGGGTAAATGTTTTATGATTTTAACATATCCCTTAAAAAAACATCATATAGTGAAAACTGCAGGCTGGTTGCCCACTGCCCACCTTATAATAAGATATTTGATTGGGTTAAAACAATTTTAAATCTTTAAATTTGGCTCTTTTCGTAAAGATTGTTGTTTTTAAAACGAAACTATTTAAGGTTGATTGGAGCGGAAGTGCGAGACTCCTGCGGGAGCAGCGGGACAGGTGAGACCCCTCAGGCGTTTACGCCGAGGAGGCTTACCGCCCGCACCAAGGAAAGCGAGCATCTGGAGGGGAAATCAACCACACCTCACTACTTGGTAAATAGCGACAAAGTATGTTAAAACAGCCTTAAATTCAGATTGAAAGCAAAGTAATATGCTGTTTCCTTTTGTTTTCAAAGATTATTTTATGCTATACTGATTTTATTAATATCAGAAGGGATGATGGGTGGCCGATGATTAACTAATCTTATTTTTAAAATTTGAAATCGCATATTTCAAATCATACAAAATAGGATTAGTCTGCCCATTTTCTATAAATTTTAGAGCTATCGTAAAAATAGCTCTTATTTGATAATGCACAGGTACGACTAATCCTTCCAAATGAACTGGGAGGATTTTTTTTATTCTCCCTTAAAGAGAGGGATGGATTATATGAAAGAACTTTTAAAATTAACCAATATTAGTTATGAAGTATTGGACCAGAACATTTTTGAAAAAGTTAATGCTACAGTTCAAAAAGGCGAGATCATCGGTATCATTGGTAAAAATGGTGCCGGAAAATCTACGTTGTTGCAATTAATCAATAATGATTTAGAGCCTGCACATGGACAAATCCAATGGCTGCAGCAAGACGTGAACGTTTTTATGGTTGAACAAGAAGTCGAGTCCCATTCTTCAGAAGATAAGACGCCTTCAGAGGTTAAATTACTGGATAAAATGCATGTACCAAGCCATGACTTCCGACAATTAAGCGGGGGAGAAAAACTGAAAGCCCGGTTAGCAAAAGGACTTTCTAAAGATGCTGACCTTTTACTATTAGATGAACCGACGAACCACCTTGATGAGGAAAGTTTAGAATTCCTCAAAGGACAAATTAAAAATTATGGAGGTACCATCATTTTTGTTTCGCACGATCGTTATTTTTTGGATGCTGTAGCAACGAAAATTTGGTCGATTGAAGATAAAAAGCTAATTGAGCACAGAGGGAATTATTCCAGTTATATGGAGGTTCGCAAACAGAAAAGACTTACACAACAACGTGAATATGAAAAACAGCAAAAAATGGTTGAACGGATTGAGGGACAAATGAAAGAAATCACCTCTTGGTCAAAAAAAGCCCATTCCCAATCGACCAAAAAGGAAGGAATTAAGGAATACTATCGCGTAAAAGCAAAGCGCATGGATGCACAGGTAAAGTCTAAACAAAAGCGTCTTGAAAAAGAGCTTGAAAAAGCAAAAACTGAACCTGTTGAACCAGAATACACTGTACGCTTTTCAATTCATGCAAAAAACAAGATGGGAAAACGTTTTTTGGAAGTTAAGAATTTAACTAAGTCTTTTAACGGTCGAACACTATTTAAAAACGTCAATTTCACGATTCAACATGGTGAGAAGGTTTCCATAATAGGTCCCAATGGCAGCGGAAAGACGACATTATTAAAAATAATCCTTGGACATGAAACTTATGCGGGCGATGTATGGATTTCACCATCTGCAAAAACAGGCTATTTGACGCAGGAAGTGTTTGATTTACCACTTGAACTAACACCCGCCCAGCTATTTCATAAAGAAACTTTCGAATCTAGAGGGCACGTTCAAACTTTAATGAAGYATTTAGGCTTCACGGTATCTCATTGGACAGAACCCATTAAGAATATGAGTATGGGTGAGCGAGTGAAATGTAAGTTAATGGAATATATATTAGAGGAAAAAGATGTGCTCATTTTGGATGAACCGACAAATCACCTGGACTTAGCTTCACGGGAACAACTTGAGGATACTTTAGCACAGTACACCGGAACGCTACTCGTCGTTTCGCATGATCGATATTTTCTCGAAAAAACGACAAGCAGCAAACTCGTCATTTCAAATAATCGCATACAAAAGCAATTGTATGAATCACCCTTAAAAAGAGATGATCTAGAAGAACTGCGATTAACGCTTGAAACAGAAAGACAAGAAGTTTTAGGAAAGCTTAGCTTTATGACTCCAAACGATAAAGCGTACACAGAACTCGACCAAAAATTTAATGAGCTTACGAAAAAAATAAATGAACTTGCTGACAAATGACTATCAACTGTAACTTATTGAAACGGATAAATTAAATGTAGAAACCCTTAGAATGATTTAAGTCTAAGGGTTTTTTAGATAGGCTCTTTTCGTAAAGATTGTTGTTTTTAAACGAAACTATTTAAGGTTGATTGGAGCGTCCTGCGGGAGCAGCGGGACAGGTGAGACCCCACAGAGGCTTACCGCCCGCACCAAGGAAAGCGAGCATCTGGAGGGRAAATCAACCACAACTCACTACCTGGTAAATAGCAACAAAGTATGTGAAAACTGCCTTTAGATAAGACTCAAATCGTCCAGGATTTTTGTACCCCCCTCAGTTCGAAATCGTTTTTCCTTCCTTTATACTCGCTTACTTTTCTTCAAGAACATGGATGAATCACGGTATTTTTCCTACAAGAGAAAACAAAAAAACTCATTGGTTTGAAGTGTTAAAAGGATATCGGTAATGATAGGATTTGCAATTCGAGCAGAATAATAATGCCCCCTCGTTAATATGCTTTTAATGATGGATTTGTTAAAAGGGGGCATTAGTTATGAGTGAGAACATACAGGAAGCCAATATGAGGAATAACTCGGGAATGTTTGTTGCACGCTCTTTAGATGAGATTCGTTTTTGGTCAAGAATAATGAAGGAACACTCGTTATTTCTAAGACTGGGTTTTAGATGTGAAGATACACAGTTAATTGAGGAAGCTAATCAATTTTATCATTTGTTTGAACGGATAGAACAGCAATCCCATTCATTAACAAATCAAGCTGATCCCGAACAGATCAGGAGATTTAACACGGAGGTCCAGCAAGCTGCTACAGGCATATTTTTATTTAAAAGAAAAGTATTGGGATTAATACTCACGTGTAAATTGCCTGGTGCGAACAATTTCCCGCTATTAGTTGACCATACAAGCAGGGAAGCCAATTATTTTAGAAAACGATTAAAAGAATTAAATGAGGGTAAATTGAAACCTCTTGCAGATGCGATCATCAAAGAAAATGTTTTCTTTTTAAGAATCATGGCGGATCATGCAAAATTCATCGGACATCTCCTTGATCCATCGGAAAGAAAGCTGGTGGATATGGCGCGAAACTTCAGTAATGATTTTGATCAATTAGTCTTTCAAGCCGTAGACTTAGAGTCCATGAAACCGCAATCACAAACCGCCCCTCTTTTGGATCAATTTCTAGATCAGAACCGCGTTTCCGTCGTATCACTTCGAGACTTTAAGAAAACGGCCAGGGATTTAATCGAAGAATGCAAAATCAAGAGCATTATCCATCCACTTTTGGCTGATCACGTTTTCCGTGAGGCCGAACGATTCCTTGAAATTATCGATATGTTTGAATCCCACCTTACAGGTGAAACATACAATTAATTAGAGGTTTTTATATTATTGCTATTATTGATTAATAAATTCAAATAAAAATTGGCCCTTCTCGATATAGAGAAGGGCTTTGATATGTAAAAAGTTAAGATTGGGAGTTCACCAATGTTTCAAGTTTCTCTTTATCAGAAACAGAAATCCATGGTAAATCCTGATTGACTTCATTAATACCAGGTTGGATAACGCGGCTATTTAAGAGGTCACAAATACACTCATTTATTAATTGGATATCCTGGTCTGATATTTTTCGGTTATATGCAGCGGCTCCTGTTTGTTTGGTTATCCCCCCTATCAAGCCTCTTTGATTTAAAGAACTTCTGATCACTTCTCTTATAGCCTCTATACTAGTCAACGGAAATACATCAAGGTGCTTAACAATCATCCTAAAAATATCCTCTTTAGATAAATCCTGTTCAATATGCTGTCGCAATTATTCCACCCCCATTTGTCAAAATATTCTCCAAATGAAACGTAAAATCCTCCTTTTTCCCTAAAAAGGACGATACAATTCCCTTTTGTGTACCGCACTGACCCTTTATTCCAAATATAGAAATTAACACATAAAAACCAGATTCACTGACGATTTTCCGCAACAAATACAGCGCCTGACCGTTTTGAAAGGATGCTTCATTGTATGGAAACTCATCCGCCCTAACCGAATTGATTTTTTCTTTGAAAATTAACATTCATATTTTTGGTAAATATTTGTATTATAATAAAATAAATATTTAATTTGTTACATTTTGATAAAGATTATTTAACGAAGGGAAGGTTGCTTATCTTTAAGACCATTCTGTTCATTCACATTTGCGCTGGAGCAATATGTCTTATTAGTGGAATAGGTGCTATGTCTTCAAAGAAAAAAAGAGGTATGCATACAATTTGTGGTGAAATTTATCACAGTGCATATGTTGTAGTCTTTGTCACATCCCTGACTATGGCAATATTGAATTGGGAAAGCAGCGCATATTTATTTTTCATTGGAATATTTTCATATTCTTTCGCATTTATAGGCTATATAGCTGGTAAGAAGAAATGGAAAAACTGGATTGCCTCTCATATTAGCGGGATGCTCGGTTCCTATATCGCTATTTGTACAGCAATTCTTGTAGTAAATGTATCCAATATAACTATCTTGAATGAATGGAACCCATTAATTTTTTGGTTTCTTCCAAGCATTATAGGTTCTCCTCTGATATTGTTGGTTGGAAAGAAGTATAAAAAATCCAATTCGATCTAAGTTCAGTCCAAATACCCCCTATTAACAAAAACCATTTAACAAATCCCAAAACAAAAAACCCTTCTCAATTAAGAGAAGGGCTTTTAACAATGGAGGAGTACCACTTAGGGGGTAGTACAATAATATAATTATCGCCAAACGAATACATTTATATTCACCCCCTTCCTCAAGTTGGTGAAAACGGCCTTGCGTGACATTGAAAAATGACGCCATAGTCGTTCCGCTCTGCCCTCCCAACGTTTTATCTCCTTTGATCGGAGTGTCGTGATTGGCATTATATTAACGGATTCAAATGATTAAAAGGTTGGATGGTCCTATCTTTGGTATTAAGGATGCCTCTTACACTATTCAATTTTCACCATGTTTCTGATATGCTTYTATCAATTGAAAAAAGAAAGGTGTAGTTACAATGATAAAGGAATTCAAGGAATTTATTACTAAAGGAAACGTTCTCGATCTTGCAATAGCTGTTGTAATGGGTGCTGCTTTTGGGAAAATCGTTTCATCACTAGTCGAAAATATTATCACACCGCTAGTTGGAATTATATTAGGGGGGATCAATGTTTCTTCGTTAACCATTAAAGTTGGAAACGCAGTTCTTAAATACGGTATATTTGTCCAAGCTGTGATTGATTTCTTGATCATTTCATTTGCGATTTTCATGTTTATGAAGGTAGCGAATTCTCTTATTAGAAAAAAACAAGCGAACGAGGAAGAGGTATTGGAAGCGGTACCGGCATCCGAGCAATATTTAAAGGAAATCCGTGATCTTTTACAAAAAAATGCACGGCAGGATGAAACATCGTAAGTATATACTGAATCAGTGAAAAAGTGCAGAAATAGTCAAAAATCAGAATAAGAAAAAGCCCCTCTCTTTAATGGGAGGGGCTTCAGACTGTAGAYAAACTCGATGAAAATCGAGTTTGTCTATTTTTATGGCYTGTACAATKTGGACGTTGATTTCCACTMCAGGCACTCGCTTTCCGCGGGCGGTCGGGGAGCCTCCTCGGCTTTCGCCTGCGGGGTCTCCCCTAGACGCGCTTTTCCCGCAGGAGTCTCGTACCTTCCGTTCCAATCAACTTTGTCTTACCTTGATAGAACACTTTTGCCTGGAGTCATTTTTGTTTTAAAATAGAAGTATTAAAACTTGAGGTGATGAGGATGCTTTCTAAATATGATTCTATTCAGCGAGATCAACTTGAAATGATTWCTTTAGATCAACTGGTGCCACCGAACCATTTGGTTCGTAAAATGGAGGCTGCCATTGACTTCACTTTCATTTATGACTTGGTGAAAGATATGTATTCAGAGKTAGGACGCCCAAGTATTGATCCAGTTATTTTAGTACCTTATACACGTCCTCGCACCAAAGAAGGATTTTTCCGTAAACAGGACTATGTATACGATGAACATTTTGATTGTTACCTTTGCCCTTCGGGCGAAACTTTAAAGTACTCAACAACAAATAAAGAGGGCTATCGCGAGTACAAATTGCCAAAACAAATTTGTACAACATGCTCATTTTTATCTCGGTGTACAGAAAGCAAAGACTGTCAAAAAGTGGTGACACGGCATATCTGGCAAACACATGTGGAAGAAGCAGATCATCTGCGTCATCATCAAGATGTAAAACCTATATATGCAAAATGTAAAGAAACGATTGAGCGTGTATTCGCAGATGCAAAAGAAAAGCATGGTATGCGTTGGACTACTTTAAGGGGACTTAAAAAATTGTCAATGCAGGCGTTGCTTACTTTCGCTGCCATTAATTTAAAGAAGATGGCCAATTGGACATGGCAAGGTCCAAAAATGGCCTAACATGTGGGCTCGTAGAGCCGAATCTCTTAACTTTAGGCGAAAATTCAAAGGGAATTTCAAAAGGGGTTCAGAATTTTAATTCCGAACCCCTTTTGTCTACAAACTGAAGCCCCTCTCTTTAATGGGAGGGGTTTTTTAATGTCATAATGAACTAGTATCCGTTACTACTACTATAACAAGACAGGCGACACTTATTAAAGAACCGTGTGTTGGAATTCGTAAAGCAAAGCGACAGTAATGTTGGCAATCAAAAGAGGCTCTCTATCAACCCAATAGCAAGTATTAGCTAGAACTGCTGTAATAATTTTTATTATATGAACAGAATTATACAACACCCCTGCTTCTACATATTATTTATCGGCAATATTTATCCCGTAATGCAAGGGTATACTTAACCGATTGTACTGTACCTTTTTCTTGATCTTCAATCATTTGTTCTAAAAGTTCTTTTGGAGGATAATAGTAATCCAATGGTTTAATGACACTTAAATCATATGGAGGTTGTTCGACTTTGAAAGCTCCTTCTCCAACCGCAAAGACTCCGCCAGCACCAAGCTCTCTCTTAAAATTGACAGCATATGGAAAACACATTTCAACGTTGATTCTAGTTAGGGTAGATTTCTCAACAAGTATTTTAAAACACTCTTCTGTATCAATATTGCCTGTCCCTACTGGTACACCACATACCCTATAATCCTCRCCATCATGAATGATAATATGATCTTTAAAATGAGTTGTGAATGCATATGGCGCTAATTTTCTTACAGCTTCAACCGGATCCTCCCATGCCATCATTCCGTTGCCCACATCACAATGAGCGCTAACCCAAGGGCTGTTTACTTCATTTATTATTTGGATAACCTCATCTGTTAACTCTTCCTCATGATTTTCCACAGCTAGTTTTATCCTGTATTTCTCTAATAATGGTACAATTTGTTTGATATCTTCTGGTGCTTTTTTCAATCTTTCCGGATCATACTCTCCCAAGCATGTATACGTGCGAATCACATCCGCTCCGATTCTATGTGATGCTTTAATGACTTCTTTTAGATGTTCCGGATCGCTTCCATTTGTGTCTATTTCAGCGAAAAATCCATACTTTTGAATTTCTTTTCTTACTCTCTCTAAATATTCCGGCTCAAATGATTCTAAGGTACCCCATCCTGACAACCCTGGCCATGGAACAATATTGATCATGACTCCGTCTAATCCCAATTCAGCTGTTTTTCTGATAAAACCGAAAATATCCATTCGACCCGTAATAAATTGCAAGTGATAGCTTTCTGTTTCTAATCCAATTTTCATTTTTTCCCCACCTTTAATTAAGCATTTGATTTTTTTAAAAAGTTTTGTTGATTTTTTTCTTGTTTACGATTTTTAACTAAGCTGCTTATAATAAAACCTTTGACACCGAACGCAATCATTGTCAAAAGACAAGTCTTTTGCCTTCTATTCCTGGTGATCGGTCGAACATGCTTCCGTGTAGAATAAACCCAGACATAGATGGGGCATATCCAACTAAGCAGGCTATAGAAACTGCTGTGCCACTTTTTTCTACCGGTCCGCTTAACATACCATTTTGATTAATTTTGATGAGTTACACTAATTAATTGAATAATATATAGATGAATACAATTCGACCAATTGAGCCTAAATAGAATGCCTCCCGCACCATACGGGAATCATCAATTAGCTCCTTAAATTAAAAGTCTTTTTCGATTAATGTCCAGAAGTCATTTTAATACCTATAGCGCCTACAATGATACAAATAATGAATAGGTTTAATCTTAAACTTCTAGGTTCATTAAAGAAGATCATTCCTGCTAAAACACTTCCAACTGAGCCGATACTGGTCCATATTGCATAGGCAGTACCCACTGGAAGTGAAGTTAATGACAAGGATAGAAAATAAAAGCTTAAACTACCCAAAAAAAGACACGCTACAGAGGGGAGCAATTTTTTAAAGCCGTCTGCACGCTTCAGGCTAATAACACTACCAATCTCGGCAAATCCGGCAATAATAAGAAAAAACCAAGCCATTGAATCATCCCCTAACCTTGTATATCAGTTCTTTTCCTTTAATGTTTAGGCTCTGCTGGATTGACTTTTATTCCAATAATCCCTAATATCATTAAAGCCATAAAAAATACTTTCAGTGGATCAATGGTCTCACCCCAAAAAAGCATCCCAATTACTACAGTTCCAACCGTTCCCAATCCAGTGAAAATGGCGTAACCAGTTCCTAATGGTATTGAATGTAAAGCTTTTGAAAGTAAAAAGAAACTAAAGATTATAATAACTACCGTAAATATACTAGGTATAATTTTGGTGAATCCGTATGAATGTTTAAGACCAATCACCCAGACAATTTCCAAAAGTCCTGCCATTATGATATATATCCATGCCATTTTATCGCTCTCTCCTTTGGCATTGACACTTATTTTTGAACCACGAAGTTCTCCATATATCGATAAATCGCATAAGCTACCCCATTTTCATCATTATTAAGGGTTGTCGTTGTGCAAACAGTTTTTATGACATCTTTTGCATTTCCCATCGCTACGCTGTATCCAACTTTCTGGAACATGGATAAATCATTGTTGCTGTCCCCGATTGCCATAGCCGTATCTAATGAGCCATTCATCAAGAAAGCCAATTTTTCAAGGGCTATTCCTTTTGAAGCTTTTTTACTGGTAATCTCAATGTTATGATCAGCAGATGAAACGACCATCAACTCATCAAACTTTTTGAATTGGTTCCAGGCTTCCTCTAATTTATTTTCATCAAAAGAACATGCTAAAATGTTATAGAATTCTTCCTCCTGTTTTAAGATATCATGATAGTTTTCAACTAAAACATATCCAAACTGGTCAAATTGCCTTTCCGCTATTTCAACTAATTCTTTCATATCTGGATTCAAATCTGCGCTTTTCAAACTTTTAATCTCGTTATGGAAATGTTCTCTTCCTTTTTTAAGAGTATAGATGGCTTTATCAGTGAACACTTCGTAATAATAATTCCGTTCATCTAACCATTGGAGAATGGATTCAACACGATCTTTAGTTATCGTAATGGAAGAAATGCACTTTGCGCTTTTTGAATGAATGGTTGCTCCATTTGTCCCGATTACAAATGGGGATATCCCGGCTTTTTCACATATTGTTTGAACGTCAAAATAAGCCCGTCCTGTTGAAATAACTACTTCAAAGCCTCTATTTTGGGCATATTGAATCGCCTTTATATTTTCTTCACTAATTTCATTCTGGTCGTTTAATAATGTTCCGTCTAAGTCTATCGCAATGAAACTCATGCTATATAGCTCCTTTTCATTCTATCTATTAAATTTTCTTTCTAGCTTTTTTTTGCTGCTATCAAAAAAAGAGAGTACTCCTCTTCCATCTCTTTTATGGGCTATGCTTGAATCCAATTGACTTCCTCTAATTTGGAATCATTTCTCCATTCCTCTGGAAATGGCTGCTCGCAGACAATCACATCTACTTTTTCTAGAGGACAAACTTTACAAAAGGTGTCAACACCAATTTTAGAGTAATCCGTTAGCAATATGACTTGCTTTGATACCTCGACCATTTTTCGTGAAACTAATGTTTCACGTAAATGATAATTACTAACACCACTTTGAATGGAAACACCACCAGCTGAAATGAACGCTTTATCGATATTAAATTGATTTAACATTTGTTCAGTGAGACCCCCGCATATGGATTGATGCTTTGGATCAATTTGTCCTCCCAGTAATAGAATTTGTCCTGTAAACTTATTTTGATTGAGCAATTCGGTCAACACAGACGACACAGGAAGAGAATTGGTTAAAATCGTAATGTCTTTTTTATTTTCAATACACTGGGCAAATTCAAGCATGGTTGTACCTACATCAATGGCAATCACATCTCCGTTGGAAATGAGTTCCACCGCTTTTTTCCCAACCTTGATTTTTGCTTCTTGATTCACCGTTGTACGCTGTGTAAATGGAGGCTCCTCAAATTCAAAGACTGTTTTAATCGCTCCACCGTAAACCCTCTTTAACAGTCCTTTTTCCTCTAATATCATCAAATCGCGTCGAATCGTTTCCTCTGAAACATTAAATTGATCAACTAATTCTATAACTTTTACTTTTCCCATTTTGTTAAGTTCTTTTAAAATTTCATTCTTTCTTTCTTCAGGCAAAACAGACATATTTCTCCCCCTAGATCATCAATACTTTATAACATAATGCATTCTTTCTTCGGTACAAGAATTTGAACGCGTGCTCCTTGCTCAAACATTTCCCCACGGTGGTGAAGATAGTCTACATGAAAAGCGCACTCCTCTGTTTCTACTTCATATCTCAAAACATTACCAGCCATGGAAACATCTTTAATAAATCCTTTAATTCCCCAGTTCCCTTGTGAGTCCAACCTGTCTTCACCAACAGAAACTAATTGTAAAACTTCTGGACGAATGGCAACTTCATTCCCTTTTAATTCTGTGGCGCGAACAAGTTTTCGGAAAACTTCCATATTACAGACATTATAATTCCCGATAAATTTTGCAACAAATGTATTGACTGGAGAAGTATAAATTTCTGAAGGAGAACCGGATTGTACAACTTGTCCTTTATTCATGACAAAAATCCGATCAGACATCGTCATTGCTTCTTCCTGATCATGTGTAACAAAAATAGTTGTGATATCTAATTCTTTCTGTATTCTCTTTAATTCTTTTTGCAAACTTTTTCTAATTTTAGCATCTAATGCGCTTAACGGCTCATCCAGAAGCAGTACTTTTGGCTCCATGACAAGCGCACGGGCAAGAGCAACCCTCTGCTGTTGTCCACCAGATAATTGATGAGGATAAGACTCTTCTTTTCCTATTAAATCAACCATATCAATCATATTTTTCACTTTTGACTTAAGATTTTTCACCTTTTTCATTTTAAGGCCGTAAGCGATATTATCAAAAACATTCATATTCGGGAAAAGCGCATAAGACTGAAACACCATACCGACTTCACGCTGACGCGGTGATAAATCAGTAATATCTTTTCCATCAATTAAGATTCTTCCTATATCAACGTCTTCAAGTCCCGCAATGGAACGTAATAATGTACTTTTTCCGCACCCGCTTTGCCCTAGAAGTGTAGCAAATTCACCTTTTTTTAATGTTAAAGAAATGTTATTTAAAACTAATTGATTGTCATATCCCTTAGTCACTTGTTCGATGGTTACATAGCTCATTAGTTTTCACCTTCTAAAGTAGTATTTTATTACGGTATTTTTCTTAAAAAAATGAAGGAATTCGCTTCTTATTTTGACCCGACAGGATTTCTTTTGTTGCTAAACGTAAGCTTTAATACAGTCCCCGTTAAAAGTAAAATCATTGAATAATAGGTTATAACAATTGCACTTGTTAAGTGACCACTGCTGTTTAGTTTGTCGGATAGATAAATTTGAAGGGTTTCGAATCGGCCCCCGACAAGCAAATTGGCAAAAGCAAACTCACTAAATAAAAGAGAGACAGATAATAGGGTAGACACTAAAATTCCAGATATAATATTTGGAAACACCACCGTACGAAAGGCTTGGAATTTTGTGGCACCGAGTAATTCAGCTGCATCAACAAGTTGTACAGCATTAAGCGTACGAAGGCTGTTACGAATTCCTTGATACATAAATGGTAGAATGGTTATGAAATAAGCACCAATTAAAATCCAAGGTGTTCCGGCAATTTGAATCGGTCCAGCAGAATAAAGCTTGATTAATCCAACGGCTCCAACAATGGGAGGAACCCCATAAGGAAGCATGGCTGCGGCTTGGAGCAATCCTTCCCATTTACTGAAATATACCGTGATAATAAAAATTGTCGGAAGCATTATAACAACACTAAGACCTACAGACATGACAATTAAAAACAGTGTTCGTCGGAAAGCATCGTAAAACCGTTCATCTTGAAACAATTCAATATACCATTTCATTGTATAACTCTCAGGTAAAATGGTATGATCCCATTTACCAGCAATCGAGAATAAAAGTGTTCCTACAAGCGGAATTAATAAATATATAACTAGTAATCCAACAAACAATTTATGAAATGTCAATGAAGACTTCATCGTAAATCCCTCCTAACTCTACGCATCATTCTTTCATTGAACCACATCGCCCCTATCATGGTCGTTGCTAGAAGGACTCCCAACGCACTACCTAGCTGCGGCTTTAATGCAACATCACTAGCAACTAGAGAAGCAATTTGCAATGACAATATGTTATAGTTGCTGCCGACCAATGCATAGGCTGTTGCGTAGGCTCCCATCGCATTAGCAAACAAAATACTGAATGTACCTACAATGCTAGGTAAAAGAACTGGAACCCCAATCCGAAGCCAAAATGAAAATGTTGACCCTCCTAATAATGAAGATGCTTCTTTCCATTGTTGCCTAATTCCTTGATAAGACGGGTAAATGAGCATAATGGCAAGCGGAATTTGAAAATAAATATAAACAAGAATGAGGCCTGTCCAGGAGTATAAATTAAAATCTGCAAACAGGTCCCAACCAATCTTGGCAAATAGCAACGTAAACAACCCATTGTTTCCAAGTAAGATAATATATGAAAATGAAAGGGGAATCCCTTCAAAGTTCGACGTCATATTGGTAACCATCAGTAGTCGGTTTTGTATTTTTTGAGAGAACTTTGTAAACGAATAGGCTGCAATGACTGCTACAATCACAGAAGTTATAGCAGAGAACAAGGAAATGACCAGGCTATTTTTAATGGCTTGTAAGTAAAATTCACTTTTGAATATGGTTAAGTATTGATCAATCGTAACTTGAATTCCATCATCTGCATAAAAACTATTTTTAATCATTGCCACTAATGGTCCTATCTCAAATCCAAGCACAAACATAATAAATGGCAGTAAAAGAGCTAATAAGTAAATTTTTTGTTTTTTTATTTTTCGCAAGACTTCTCGCTCCTCTATGTTCTCTAACAATTTGGGAATTGGTCTAACAGTACATTCGTTAAACCAATTCCAGTCAATCTTGAATCATCATTTAATGTTTTTACAGGGTGACTTTTCCTTTCAGACCTGGAAATTGATATGAAATCATTTTATCGGACGGCTCAATATTTAATAGTTCACAAACGAGCGGTGCAAAAGCTAATTGCGGAACCACTTCACCATAAATGCCAGGCTCAACTTTTGGACTAATGATAAAGAGCGGTACATCACGTTCATCATCAGTTATGCCGCCATGGTTGCCATATTCACTCATGCCATGATCCGATGTAATTAATATGTGATAACCTTCTTTGATCCAAATTGGCAATAGTTGTGCCAACAAGCTTCCCATTTTTAGGATTTGCTCACGATATTCTTTTGATTCCGAGCCAAAAATTTCTCCTTTTACATCTACACCGAGCGGGTGAATATATAAAAAGTGAGGGTCATACTTTCTGCGTAAAGCTTCTGCATCCATTAATACATGGCTATCTGGATAGTCATCGTCCCAATAAAATTTTCCATATTGAATTGGATTGGATTCATCTTCTTGCTCACGGTCTTCAATAAAATGGAATGGCGTACGATTATAAAGTTCGCTTACCCAGTAATAGGACACTGTTCCGTTTCTTAACCCGTTTTCTTTCGTAAGATGAAAGAGACTTTTCTCAGTAGATAAACGAACGGCTTGATTGGACGTGATCCCATTCATTGAAGCCGGCGTACCTGTTAACAACACTTCATATAATGGACGGGAAAGACTTGGAAGCTCCGACTTAACTTTGTAAAGTGACGCTTGATTCGTTTCGACTAAATGCTGAATAAATCCCAGCGCTTCGCATGCTTTATCGTATCTCATACCATCAACAACAATTGCTATTACTTTATTTGACATGGACTAACACCTCTTCTTGCCAAATCTGAGGTAAATTTTTAGCCGTTTCTTCCCAAGCTTTGTAATCTTCAATTGGTTTTGCATTTTTGTACTGTTCTTCTGGAACCATTTTTTCAGCTACTTCTTTCGGAAGTTCTACATCGCGAATTGGACGGGCAAATCCTTTAGCTAAATTAATTTGTCCTTCATCGCTTAAGATATATTCTCTAGCTGCCATCGCCGCATGCGGATGCTTTGCAAATTTGTTAATAATGGTTGCGTAGCCGCTTACGACTGAACCTTCAGTTGGAATGGTCACTTCAAATTGATTGCGGTTAATTTGGTCAGCGTAACCAAGAGCATTGAAATCCCAAACAAGGGCAACTTCCACTTCCCCTTTTTCGATGTTAGCCGGCTTGGCATCAGTTAAACTAAGGCGGCCTTGCTTGGCAAGCTTAGCAAAAAAGTCAATTCCTGGTTGGAGATTTGTTTCATCACCGCCGTTAGCGATAGCGGCAGCAAGTACGGCCATTTGATTCTGTGTACCACGCTGAACATCTCCCACTGTTACTTTATAATCCCCTCTTAATATGTCATCCCAAGATTTAGGCGGGTTATCTACTAATTCTTTATTAGTAAAGAATGCAATCGTTCCTTGATAGCCAACAACCCAATCTCCATTGTCATCTTTTGCCCACTCAGGTACCCCGTCCCAATAGGAAGTTTTATATGGCATCGTTAATTCTTTTTGTTCCGCGATTGGCCCAAAGGAAATCCCTACATCGCCGATATCGGCTGTTGCATTCTCTCCTTCAGATTCCATTTTGGCAATCTCTTCGGCACTGGACAAATCTGTATCATTGTGTTCCAATGTATATTTTTTCATCACTTCATTCCAAGTTTCTCCCCAGTTAGCCCATGAATCAGGCATACCTACACTATTAATAGTCCCCTCTACTTTTGCCTTTGTTTCAATTTCTTTCAAGGTTAACGAACTTGGATCCTTAACCACTGGAGCAGCCTCCTCATTAGTAGCTCCACAAGCAGCTAATCCCAGTACACTCACCCCTAACATCAAAGCTTGAATAGACTTGTAACAATTCTTCTTGAATGTGCGATTCATAAAAAGTGCCTCCATTTAGTGTGGAATCTTTAATGTTCATTACTGTTTATTACGGTTTAATCATAATCAGAAAACATTAATCCCACATAAACCAAATGTTAAGATTTTGTAAACCTGCTCTTTATTTCTCCAACTCATCAGCTTTTATCTTCATAAGCATTAACAACAGTCCGCAAACAGGACCAAGGAAAGGCAAGTCTATAAAAGAGAATGTGAAAAATTTTTCATTAATCCTTTTCCCCTTCTTTTTAGCTCGCCGTTAACAAAAATCCATATTAGCTAAATAAATTTTCATGAAAAAAAACTCTCTTGATACAGAGAGTTTTACATAGATCTTATTATTATCAATGTTTGGCTATATATAATAATTGGTCTGGGCGGAATTTTTATACCTCATCCATTCCCCCAATTATAGCGCACACTACTAAACTGACAATTACAATATAAAAGTCGTTACACTTCAAAGCCATGTCGAGACTATGAACTATAATAGCCACACCAATTGTAACCATCACAGTTTATTTCATATGATCTGGAAATCTTCTTTCAAAAGCCCAATTACTGTTCCGAGCACTATACCTAGTGCATTAGCAGAGGAAGCACCTTTTTTCCCATTATTGTAAAAATTCAAGAGAGGAAGAAATAAATATGCGTCATATTTTTCGTCAATTCCACTACCCTTAGCGCTTTTCTTTTTCCACTTATTTAACTAAAGGGAAGCTTCCTCCGCACAATGAAAAGCTCCTTCCCCCCTGCCTAGACTACACCATTTCATTCATTTCAGACTGGGCTAAATCACCAGCGGCTTTCACACGAATACGGGTTGCATTCCCAGGCATATATGCTAAAGGTACATCTTCTAATTTTCAAGTGATTTTTTATTATGCCTCAAGAGATTAGTCACTGGTCAAAACAAACTAATCCTTTGGCAACATCGGCATTAGTATGTACTTTTTGTTAGATCCAGATAAGCCGATTGGTTCAAAAATCATTTTGTTCGCATTTCCAAAAAAAAAACAAAAAATCCATTTATCATTAAATAATGAAAAATGGATTTTAATAAGCTTTTATAAGATTCTAGTTATAGACCCAGGTAATCCGTTTTAAAGACTCTTCCGACGGCGCGCAGATATCTACTGATAAAGGTTAGAAAAATTGAAAGATCACGGAGGTTCTGCAATGAAGACAAAGATTTTGCTTGATTATTTATAACCATTTTTCACCTAATAAATATGTGCATGATCATAAATCTCCTCTCTCCTTATATTTTAACATTTATCATAAGGAGGAGGATCATTTAGCAAGCTACAGGTTATAAACGGTTCTCTTATTTACACTTTTAAACGTTAAGAATTTGGTTGTAATGAAGGAGAATAAATTCGAAAACGAAATAATCGTTTCCCTCCAGAGGGGATGCAATTACATTGTTTCATAGTTTTTTATTTCAAATTCATTTAAAGGCCGATTAATCGACTTACTCAATTTTTTAATAAGCACTTGGTAATCCTTAGTATCATTGGGATCTATACCTTCTCTGACGTTTAGTATCTCGTATCGGTCATACTGTTCTGGAATAAGTTTTCCGTCTACATGGATATAAAGCCTATATTTGATCCTCAGATTCATATTACCATCTCCTTTACTATCAGTTCGATATTGGGTGCTATTTTCCTGCAAGAAAAAAAGCCTATATGTGATGCTCCACTATCTATTCATTTATAACCCGAATGTTCGTAGCTCGTATTATCTCAAAACCTCTTATTTATATATATATTACATTTGAGGAGCACATATACCCGAAGAATCATAAGGAGGAATTGTTATATAAATTATAGAACAGCATATTAATGAATATGCTGTATTGAATAAACCTGAATACTTTGTTTTTACTGCATAAATTGTCCAATACGAAAAAACTAGTGTATATGGAGGTTTTTTAATGAATCACCTCGAGCCAGTATTAGAAATGTATAACTATCACGCATGGGCAAATGGAGTCATCATCGATCGGTTAAATGAACTTCCAGAACACATTTACCATAAGGAAATTCAGCGTGGTTTTTCGTCGGTATCAAAAGTGTTGTCTCACATTTATCTGACAGATTACACGTGGTTTGATATTATCTCTGGTATAAGTATGGATGAAGCAATGGCATCTTCTAGTGAATTAAAAGAAGAGGTGGAAAAGAAAAGTATTGAGGAAATGAAAAAAATATTTATAGACTTGTACGAAAGAAACAAAGCACTTCTGAGTACAGAGGATATGGAAAAGAAAATGGTTGTGGATAACCCGTATGCTGGGTCGCTTGAAACTACCATTTCCGAATCGGTATTACACATTGTCACTCACGGATCATATCATCGTGGCAATATAGCTACCATGTTACGACAAATGGGGCACACTTCCGTTATGCAAGATTTTGGTCTTTACCTTTATACAAAATAGAACACCAAAATATATACCATTTCCTGAATAGGGGGATGTATCGATGGATGAACTAGTTGGCTCTTGTGTTCGCTGTGCACATGATGTGTATTGTACGGCTGGTTTTCTGAACGGTATTCTCTTAGATAACAAGAATATCTTATGTTTTAATTGTAAGGATATTTTAAATGCGATGATCAAAGAAGAAAGTTTGGAGGAGGAAAATCAAAACTAGATGTTTAAATAGGTCATGCCAAATTAATGGCATGACCTATTTTGCCCGATGAACAGTCAGATTGACCTTGTTGGTTTCACACATGAACGTTGAGAGGTGCACAGGCTGGTCGTTTGCATCGAAAGCAATCTTCACTATTCTAAATAAATTTGCGCCAATATCGCATTCTAAATATTTAGCATGGATTTTTGTAGCACCAATCACGTCTATAATTTTATCGTTACTGACTATTTCGGTATGGTAATCTTCCAATAGGATCTTATAAGTTGATTCATCCCTTGCAATCTTCTTTTCCAAATCCGGAAAACGAAGTAACGAATAATGAGCGGTATCGTAGAAAAGCGGACGCTCATCTACATACATGAGTCGCTCCAGTTCGAGAACGGGGCTTCCTTCTTCAATGAGGAGATGACCTGCAACATCTTTTGGTGCTGCTATGACCTCACTTCTTAAGATCCGGGAATTCGGTATCTTCCCAAGCTGATGACTAAACTCTGAGAATCCACTTATGGATAACAACTCATTATGAAACTTATTAGATGCAACAAAGGTACCCCTGCGCGGAATACGTGTCAGTGTTCCTTCCTTAACCAATTCCTCGATTGCTTTTCGAATGGTGATGCGGCTAACGTTATAAGTTTCACAAAGCTCTGCTTCGGTTGGGATTTGTTCATCTGGTTTGTATTTACCGTTCTGAATATCATTCTTCAACATTTGCCTTATTTGCATATATAGTGGCTGGGGGGTTGAAGGATTTAAATTCATATTAGATTCATCCTTATCCGTCAAAATTTATTATTTACTACCTATTATACATGATTTACAGTCCCAGTCACCACGCACCGAAATAGCTAATGGTTTTCGCAGCAGACTCTGTACCCAATTCTAAGCAATTTTCGATAGATTGCCCTTTCAATAATCCATAAATAAAACCGGAAATGAAGGAATCCCCCGCACCCATTGTATCCACCACATTCGCTTTAACGGGACCGCATTGATAAAATTGAATGCCGTCATAGGCAAGTGAACCATTTTCTCCTAAAGTGGCGACCGCAATTTTAGATCCTTGATTTTTTACATCTTTTAAAAATTGGCGGATAAAAGCATCATCCTTCGTATAAGAGAAAAATGGATAATCAACAAACTTCGGTAAAGTCTTCACGAGATCGTGATCTAGCTGATCTGAGAAATCAAAAGACGTGAGCATTCCATTTTCTTTAAATAAGGAATAGTACTTATCCGCATGTCCCCAAATCCCTGAATGTATGAGCTGGTATGTTTGAATGTAATGGAGTTCTTCCGTCGTTAAGCGGAAATGTTTCATGACACCTTCATCGTATTCTCCAAACCTGCGGTCATTTCCTACCATTTCAACAAAGGTAACAGCTGTTTTTCCTTCTTTCCGCGAAAGATGAGAAATATCAACACCTTTTTCCTGTATCGCTTTAACCATTTTTTCACTGTATTGATCGGAGCCCACCCAGCCGATATAAGCAGATTCAGCACCTAACCCTCTTAAATAGACAGCCACATTTAAAGGATTACCGCCAGGATAGACCTCCCCGCTCTTTTGATAAACATCCATACAGTTATCTCCGACTGTAACCGTTCTCATCATTTTCCCCCGCTTTCTTTAAACTTAAGAGCACTACTAAGTAGTGCTCCACTTATCTTAATATTCCATTTGGCGATAGTATCTTCTAAGTGTTAATGGATGATTTCTCTCACGCTCAAGGTATACGCTGATTCGACTTAATACTGACCAGTTGATGCTAACTGAAAAGTGCTTTCTGAATTCTTCGCTGATGCCTTCCATTTCAAAGCTTTTGGTATCAATAACCGTTATATTTTTTGAGATTTTTTCTACAAATCTCTCTACACGGTCCATCAGCGGTCTAGTTTCATCTTCCCCTTTTAATAAAATAACACTTGTATCTTCAACAACAAGTTCAAGTGTACCATGGAAAAACTCTGCAGCGTGGATGGATTTCGCTTGGATCCATTGCATTTCCTCTAAAATGCACATGGCATATGAATAAGTGTTTCCCCAGAGGTTACCAGAACCGACCATCATGTGGTAATCCGTGTCTTTATGTGTAATGGCGAATTCCTCTGCTTTTTTGTCAAAAGATTTAACGGCATCTAGAATTGCACGCGGAAGTAGAGAAACCTCCTTCGTGAATTGTTCATATTGCGGGAATTCATTGTTGTTATGCATGAAACGGAAGACGACCATGTACAAAAGCATAAAGAAAGTATCAAAAGAGTGCGTTTCAGAACCAGTCGTTATACAGTAATCCGCAATTTGTGTTAACGGAGTATTTGGCTCTGCAACTAAAGCGATTGTAGTGGCGCCTTTTTCTTTACAATATTCAGCCGCTGCAACTGTTTCTTGAGTAGTCCCTGATACAGATGTAAAAATGCAGACTGAATCTTTGCTGAAATGCTTATGATTCATCACCATGAACTCAGCCGCAATTTCTGCATGGACATCGATGGTAGAATTTGATTTTAAAATGTATTCATATGGATACATCATGGCTATGGTGCCGCCAGCACCGATAAGGAAAATATTGCTGTAGCCCCTTTTTGTGATTCCATCTACGATTTCTTCAATCTGGCCTCTAAAAGCAAGGCCCTCTTTTTCTACAAGATTTAGAAATAACTCCTCATCAAACTTTAGCATTAACAGCTTCCTCCCTTATCCCTGTTTATTTGTTATGTCTTGTATTATATCTAAACATAATAATTTGCACAATTGTTTTATTTTAAAATTTTTTTGGTTTATCAAAAGAAGGCCTAACTTCCCTTATCATTCTGCTAAGCCACGATATCGCTGTCGTTATTTTTCTTTGATCCATATTTCCTTTCCCAATAATAGTATACCGGCAGACCTGTTACGATAACGATCAGCGCTGCAATCACTCCTTGAATAGGCGCCCAAGTAAATGTTCCCCAGGCCAGCCATGATGCTCCAAGAATAGCTAAAACCGTCGTTAACCTCCACATTGGCATACGATAGATTGGATTATAATCATCCCTTTTACGGCATTTGTAAACAGCGGCAAAGTCCAGGATGTTAATTACCAATTGAATCAGTGTGAAATAGCCAAGTAACACAGTTAAATTACTGAAGCACACAAGTATACATGCATACGCAACCTGAACGATGATAGAGAAACTTGGAGTTTCATATTTAGGATGAACTCTTGCAAAACGTTGAAAGAATAGTCCGTCCTTTGCCATTGCGTACTCAAGGCGGGGCTGAAACATTATGCAAGAACTCAGCGAACCCAAGATAACAATAATCGCCGTAATGGCCACGAATGATGATGCAATATCAGATAATCCCGGAATATATTTTACAGCTTCAGAAACAGCCGCATTGGAGTTGATTAATTCATCAAACGGCATCAAACCGATGACACAAACGGCTAACAGTGTATATAAAGCCAACACGATGAATACCGAACTAATAAGAGCCCGCGGAAGTATTTTCCCTGGATTTTTGAACTCCCCAGCCATGAAACAAATCGCAGCCATTCCCGTATATGCCCATGTGGTTGCGGATACGCCACCCATTAAACTTGAATTTTGGGCACCAGGTCCTGGTGTATAAGCAAAGTTATCAGGGTTCATGTACATAATTCCCAAGACAATGACAATCAGGAAAGGAATGATCTTGATAGCCGTGATAATGACTTGGAAAAGACCTCCTTCCTTCACGCTTCGATAATGAATCGATGTGATGAGCAGGATGATCGCAATACCCAATAATTTCCCGGCGACCCCAGAGAAAAATGGGAAAAAGGTTGCTAAATAAGAAACGATAGCTAAAGCCATAATCGATATGGATGGAGGATCCAGCGCCCAGAAAGTGGCCCATCCATATAAAAATGCCAGAGGCCTCCACCCAGCTTTATTCAAATATACGTAACCGCTTCCATTTTGGGGGTATGCTGTCGATAACTCCGCCAGCACCATTACTTGCGGAATGGCAATCACCCCGCCTATTATCCAGGCTAGAATGGAAATGGAAGGAGTACCCGCAGCCTTTGCAACATCACCGGATGAGACAAAAATACCCGACCCTATTGTAGTTCCAACAGCAATAGCCAGAGCAGACCAAAAACCCAGTTTTCGTGTAAGTGTGCCATTACTCATAAAGAGTTCCTCCAAATTAGATGATTAAATTCCCAATTCCCTAACTTTTTCAATTGATTTCTTGATTGCATCTCTTGGATTTTGATAATAATTTGATCCCATAATCTCTAAAGTACAACTTCCTTTGTAACGATGGCTTTGAAGGCTTGTTAAGTATTCCCTCCAATTTAAACCCCCATCATCCAGTGCCAAATGTGCATCTGATTGACCATCTCCGTCCATTAGGTGAAAATGGCCTAATTCGGGAAGGAAGGAATAGTACTCATCAGGTGTTTCACCCGCCAGATGCATGGAAACCGTATCTATCATTCCTTTTAATGAAGTAGATTGGATTTCCTCTAATATTTTCTTTAGCCCTTTTGAGTCGATTACCAGATTGGATTCATACTTTGTCAATGGCTCTAAAACAAGAATCAAACCTTCCATCTCAGCTACTTTGGTTAATTGAAAGATTGAGTCACTTGCATATTTCCATGATTCCTCTTGTGAGACAGAAAAGTCCCCTATTCCAGAAGTGATAAGCATCATGTTTGTGTCTAACTCCAGCGCGGCATAAAGATTTTCCATAAAATATTCCATGCTTTTTTTTCGCCAATGAGCATCCGAGGATGCAATGTTATAAGGATAGATACATTGTTCTGGGGTATAGCAAATGATTTTCATATTTCTAGACTTAATTTCCCTTCTCAAACTCCTTATATTTCCTAATATGTTTCGATAAACATACAAATGTGGCTCCCCACCCCATAACTCAATGCTATTAATCCCAAGGTTGTCCATGCAATCCAAAAAATAATGAAAAGGGAAATGCCTAAAAGTTATATTCATCCCTGCAATATTCAATTATTTCACCCCCTCATAATGACTTTTTATTTGTTATGCTTTGTATTATAATTAACCAGTACATTGATTGCAATAATTATTTTGAATATTAAAAAAATAATTATTCGCAAAATACGGAAAAGTCGTGATTTTATTGTTCAACATTAATTAACTATTTTTTAGTGAATACGAATGGTAGAATGTTAAAGTATTATACCTAGTGCACAAATTTCTCTGGTACATTGTAAGTATTATATTGGTGATTATTGTTTGAAATATGATATACCTGTAGAATGGATGTTAACCTGGGGGATTTCCAAGAGATAATGTATCCTGAAATATTGTCAAGTGAGTGGTTAATAAAGAATAAACACCTCAAAAAAGCCGTAATTGAGGTGAATCTCCTTAAATGCTGTATTTTACCGGAAAATATAGGTGGGTTTACACTAATACTTCGTGAAACGAATTAGTTTCTAAACTTTTAAAAATAGCAGGCAGTACAATTTGTACTATCCTAGCGGAAAGGACGTGCCATAATAATGAATCACGACAAAACAGCCATCACTAAAGTACGTACAGGTCCCATGTTTGCGGTGATGCTGGCTGGTGCTCTAGTCGCTTTCTTAAATCAGACTTTAATTAATATCGCATTGCCTCAATTAATGACTCATTTTGACATATCAGCTGCAACAGCGAATTGGCTTACTACTATCTTCTTATTGGTCAATGGGATTGTCATCCCGATTACCGCTTTCTTAATGGAACGATTCAATACAAGACAATTATATCTAGCTTCGATGGGACTCTTCGCCTTAGGAACTTTTTTATGCGGAATTGCCCCCAGCTTCTCCGTCTTATTGATCGGACGTGTGGTTCAAGCTGCAGGTGCGGGGATTTTGTTCCCGTTGATCACAAATGTAATTTTCACTTTATTTCCGCCTAACAGACGCGGTTTCGCAATGGGCATATTTGGTATCGCGATGAATTTTGCCCCTGCTGTAGGACCTACGCTATCAGGATGGATTATCCAAAACTATTCTTGGCGGGTTCTGTTTTTTATCATTTTCCCATTTGCCCTGCTTGACTTCATCTTTGCCATTTTCATCATTAAAAAAGTAGGGAAAACCAGCCGGCCTAAACTCGATAAGCTGGGTGTCATTCTATCCACTATCGGATTCGGCGGGGTTCTATATGGATTTGCTACTGGCGGTACCAAGGGCTGGGGCAGTCCCGAAGTACTGACGATGTTCCTTGTTGGAGGAATCAGTTTAATTTTATTTGTCTGGAGGCAATTTACTGTATCACATCCTATTTTGGAATTTAGAATTTTTCGGTATCGGATGTTCACTTTAACGACAATCATCAACATCATCGCAACCATGGGTATGTTCTCTGGAATGATCATCATGCCGATCTATATGCAGAATATCCGTGGGTTCACTCCGATGGAATCCGGTCTCATGCTATTGCCTGGCGGGATTTTAATGGGGATCATGTCCCCTATCACAGGTAAGCTGTTTGATCGATTTGGTGCGAGATGGCTTGCGGTGAGCGGACTTGCCATCACTATCATTACAACCTATCTTTTAACGCGGCTTCAAACAGATACGTCTTATTCTTATGTGGTGTGGGTATATACCATTAGAATGTTCGGAATGTCGATACTGATGATGCCTATCTTCACAGCCGGATTAAATGAATTGGCACTTAGCCTAAATAAATACGGCACAGCAATGGTCAATACATTGAGAATGGTGGCAGGTGCTGTTGGCATGGCATTCTTTGTGTCCATCATGACAAACCAAGGAACGAAACATGTTCAGGAAATCTTATCTCAAAGGAACATATCACCGGATAATACATCACAAATGGCGACGGCCATTAAACAGGGCAGCGTAATGGGAGTGGATGATGCATTCATGATAGCAACAGGTTTGACCATAATTGCTTTCATACTGGCCTTTTATATACGGCAAACTTCCCCACAAGAAGATACCATTACAAATCGCCTATCACAAAAACATCTTGAATAAAAAAGGCTAAATCCAACCTATTTTCCAAGGTATAAAAAATTCTTTTATTATTAAACTGACTTGCCCCATGAAAACAAGGCAAAAAAAAGAGACTCTTTTAGTGTCTCTTTTTTTTGCCCTAATTACATCATGGCCTAAAACGAGAAGGCCTTTACTTTGATTAACTTACTCCCATGTGAATTAAAAATATCTTATGGAACAAATAGCAATCGTAATTTCCAATCAGCTAAGTATATATTTAGATTTCTCTCATATATTTTAAGATAATGATTTGGACAAGGGGAATTTTTTTATGAAAAAGTTTGTTACGCTGATTTTTTCAAGTTTTTTCATTGGAGTAGGTCTTAACTTATTTATTATCCCCATTCATCTAATAAATGGCGGGATATTTGGCATAAGCTTATTAATCAAATATGTTTGGGGAATCCAGGTTGGACATACCATGATCATGATCAATATCCCCATATACCTTCTATCTCTTCTATACGATAAGTCTTATTTCTTTAATGCCATCCTTGGATTAGCTTTTACTTCAACCATTATTGATTGGCTAACACCACTTAACGGTTTGGTTCATCTGCCGATCATAACAAGTGCCATTATCGGTGGAATGACGATTGGGATTGGTGTCGGTTTTATGCTGAGACAACATATTAGCCCCGGTGGAGTGGATTTACTAGCACTATTAATATCTAAAACCACAGCAACCAATCCTGGAATTATTATTTTTATCATTGATTCTCTCATAGTAATTGCGGGAATCATTATATTGAAAGACTTAAAGTTAATGTATTCCCTCATCACGATATCCTGTGTCGGGTTCTGCGTCATTATAATCAATTCTTTTAAGACAATTAACTTTTTAAGATAAAGTTGTACTTACAAGTGCCCCCTTACGATATACATCTTGCTTGTACTGTACTCGGGATTTTATACGGTTTCCCATGATTTCGCACCGTTTACGCGTGAGTTTGGTCCGTTTACTCGTAAGTTACGGCCATTTACTCGTGAATTCGGCTTATTTACTCGTGAGTTTTGCTGTTTTACTCGTGAATTCACCCTATTTACTCGTGAGTTCGTACTATACCCATGATTTCGGCTGTCACCTGGTGGGAGCAGATTTCTGAAATCAAATGAATATTTTTCAAGAAATAACTGCAGGCAAACTCGCTTTTCTTCAAGTTATCCTTCAGTCAAGCGCGATTCCTAAAGGATTGTGCCACAACTGTTTAAGATTATTTTTTTAGAATGCATTAAAAAAAGAAAAGTGGAATATGATTAAAATGTCAATCTAAGGGAGGGAATGTGAATAAATGAAAAAAACAAAAATTATATATTGGATTTTCACAGGACTTTTAGTGGCACTAATGGTTTTGGGTTCTATTCCGGATATAATGTCTGTTCCCGATGCAGTCGCATTATTCAATCATTTAGGTTATCCTACTTACCTCCTACCCTTTATTGGGATTGCCAAATTATTAGGTGTCGTGGCAATACTTATTCCAGGCTTTCCAAGAATCAAGGAATGGGCTTATGCCGGTTTTGTATTTGATTTGACGGGGGCTATGTATTCAAGCATTTCAGTGGGCGACCCTGCCAGTGGATGGCTGATTTTCATTATCGGGTATATATTGATAGCCGGCTCTTATATTTACCATCATAAAATATTAAAATCCGCTTCATCTGGCACATCGAGAAATAAGAATAGTTTAACAATATAAATAAATCGGCCATGAAAAAACACCGTGAAAGGTGTTTTTTCTAATTGGTTTAAAAGTGGAGGAAGTGATATCATCTTCGCTTTTCTTTCTAATAAGAAATAAAATCAAAAGCGTCCCAATAGGTTTCCTTATTGGGACGCTTTTTTTTAGTACATTTGATTAACTTACTGTTTTTGAAGTTAAATACGCGACAAGGATATAGCGTTCAGGTGCTGACCCAATATAATCAAAAGGGTAACAGGTACTGACGGTTAGCGTTGCCCGTGGCTTTGGTACGATTACAGTTCGATCATCCTTATCCACAATTCGAACTTTGTTGACTTTGTATGTGAACTCTCCTGCCGATGTTCTTACTATCAACAAATCTCCTTCGCCCACTTGCCCGAGTTTACGGAATACCGTATCTCTATGACCGGAAAGTACGGAATTGTCATTTTCACCAGGTAACACACTTCCTGCAAAGTGACCAACGCCTTTTTCCAATTCATCCTCATTTGTACCATGGAAAATAGGAAGTTTTGTTTTTAGTTTGGGTATATAAAGCTCCCCGATTTCTTCACCCGTTTTAGGGCGGACAGGATATAGCTCTTTCTTTGTTGTGTCATTACTTGGTGTTTTATCAATTGTTGGTTTATCACTTGTTGATTTCTGCACAGTTTCATTCACTTGACTACTAGGAGCATGAGTCTTGTAAAGAAAGTAGCCTTTTGCAAACTTATACAGATTGGATGTGGAAAACCAAACCCCAAATAAAATGATGGCAATTGTACAAGAAAGCAGCAGTAACCGCTTTTTCTTTAATTTTTTCATATTAAGCTTTCCTGATTTTTCGATACATCAAGCTTCCGAACAAGACAAGAAATAGTCCTAAAAGGGCACTAGGCAAATAACCGGAAGCGGTATTTGGCAGTTTAGCACCTTTTACGGTTTGATGTTCTGAATTAGTATGGGCACTGATCTTTTGTTTTACTGGTTTAGCAACTGGTGCCTTTTCAATGGTCTTTTGTACCTCTTTAGCAGATTCCTTTATTTGTCCGCCTGCATTAGTAAGAGTATCAGAATCGACCATATCACCTGTTATTAACAGATCAGCCAAGAACTTCCCGTCAGTATTATATATTGATATTTTCAGGTTAGTACCCTTCAATTCTTCCAATTTCATTAAATCCAAAAGGGATACAGGTGATTCCGAGCCACTTTTCACAAGGGAATAGGAAACATTAAGCTTAAAGATGGAAAGTAATTCTTCATAGATTGAGGCCATTTCAGCTATCTGTTCAGCTGTAAGCTCGGTTGCTACATCAAATTCCTCGAAAGCCATCATGCGGTTGCCCAATTCTTCAAGTTGCTTGACTGTTTCCGGGTTGGAAAGATGGTCTTCCAAAGACATCATGTGGTCTTCAAGCCGCTGTAATTCCTCTTCCGTTAGACCGAGTTCTTGCTCGAAAATAGGAAGAAGATCTTCGGCAACTTCGCCATCCATCCCTCCGCCAGTAAGGTTCCAAACAGTTTCTTCAAGATTATCTATGTATATATAATCGTTAATATTTTCACCATTTTCTTCTAACATTTGAAGCAAGGCTTGTTTATCCAATCCATAATTCTCTTTAAAATAATCTAAGTTGCTTAGATCTGCCTTTATGACGTCACCTAGGAATTCGCTAAGCTCTTCGACAGATTCAAATTCTTCCGTGCTAAAATCATAGAGTTTCAATGACGCTTCGATATCATCTTGTGTTACTTCGAAGCCTCTTTCCTTGCTAACCTTGGCTAAATAATTGACTAATTCTTTGTCAAAATTCGGATCGCGTTCAAAATCGCCCTCTTCTGTCTCTTCTGTATAGAAATAAACAGCTTCATCGAGATCCCAGATAAAAATATAATCGTCTAGTTCTTCGCCATTTTCGTGTAATAGATTAATTAGGCTCTCATTAGTTAGATTATAATCTTCATAAATGGCATCTAAATTACTCAAATCAGCCTTAATAACTTCGCCCAAGGCTTCTTTTAGATCACCAATAGATTCAAAGTTCTCAATACTTTCATCGTAAAAAGAAAGAGATGTTTCAATATCATCCTTCGTCACTTCAAACCCCCTGACAAGGCTTACCTCTTTTAAATACTTTGTAAGTTCTTTCTCAAAATTCTTGCTTGGTGCCGCCGATGCTAATTGCGGGAATAAGCTAATTAACAACGTAAATGAAACTAAAATGGTCCACAGTTTTTTCATACTTTTCTCCTATTCATATCATTTCATATGTTTCTAGAAAATTATAAGGTAATAACAATAATTTAACAATGAAGTTATTTTTTCCAATAAGGAAAAATTGCTATATTACTTACTTTTCAAACAAACTTTTTAACAGCATATACCACTGTTTACGGTAATCAAGACGTATTTCTTCCTATTTATATATTGATTTCAAAAAGAGGGATTAAAAAACTCCCGCTACTGTGCCTCCAGATAAAAAAATTATTAATATTTTAGGGGAAACATAACTTAGCTCAAGCAAAATGAATATAAATTCACCACCGGGCTACATCAATTTCAAGTAAAGTTGTCAGTCTATAAGTATCAGACCTCATAGCCTATAAAGTTCGCTTAGACAAAGCGAAAAAAGACATAATCTACCCTGGAATGGGTCGAGTATGTCGGAAACAGCTATCCAGCTTAATACTCCTTCTTCTACAACTAGACAAAAAACTACAGGTTTTTTATCATTATTTAATCACCGGTATTAACTACTGATACTATACCGCTTGAGAGATTTAAAATGAGTGTTTATTTAATGAGGTCCCCGTATCAAATCTAAGACTAATTAAATAAATAATGAATCAGGAAGTTAAGCAGTATTACCTGATCGATTATTATTATTTTATATCCTTTATTGAATTCCTTTTACCTTGTTAAATAAAGAATATAGATATTTTACGCATAGATAAATTGTTTACCATCTCCTACTCCTTTGAAATTATCTAGGTGTACTCACCCGTACAAACCTCCTAGGGCCGATACGTCGTTTAAAACATAAAAGGAGAACGACAGCCCCCATTGCAAGTTAATTATTTTGTTCGCTAATCCAATCATTTAACTTCATCTATAATGATTCCTGGTTAGTTAATCCATATCCAGCTTGTGAATTATAAGAGTAGTCACCATTTTTAATCGGCTAAAAAACTGCTTATTGTCCTTCAGGGTTTTTGCAACAGATGATTTAAAAGTAATGAGTTCAGAGCAAGCGTTCAGCATTTTTTAAATTACCAAAGCCGAATTCATTGCTGAATCCGGCTTTGGCTAATTCTACTATTTTTCGAAAATTGCATTAGATAGAAGACGGAACAAGTAATCCGGGTGGTCGCGGAAACCTGCTTCTAACCCAATAAGAGTTACATCTTTATTCTGTTCTTTTACGATTACGGCTTGGCCCTTGGCGGTTATGTTATTTTGCCAGTGACCAGCTACGAAGAAATTATCTGAATCTGCAAGGGTCGCGACAATTTCATCATTACCAGTATCCGTGAACCATGTTGGACGATAGACAAATCCGATATCATTTTCTCCATAACCTGCTGTTAAACCAGTTCCCTCATAATCGACTTTTACGATACCATTACTGTTGGAACCTCCTACATTAATGATGTCGTCTGTAAGACCGAGTGTTTTAGTTGCTCTAGATGCACCAGCACCTACAGCTATATATTTGCCTCCTTCATTTAAGAAGCTTGTCACATTGTCTTTAAATGCATTAAGTTGCCCGGCGTTCTGTAATCCAAATTCTTTATTAGCTTCGGAAAGGTTAGTAGAAATGAGACTTTCCGTTCCACTATAGACAAAAATATCAAAACCGTTAAGGGGATTTTTAGCCACTTCGACTGGCGTAACTTCTGTCACATCAAAACCTAGTCTTTTCAAAGCAAGCTTTGTTCCTGCGTGTGATTTCTGTTTACCCATACCTCCATCCTTTAATATAGCCACTTTTACAGACGTAATATCCACTGCATCTGCTGGTACATCAGCAGTTCCAACCTGTAACCCAGATTCTTTCACCGCTGCTGATACCTGATTAGCTACTGTTTTTGCAAAGAAGTTACCTTGTGCATCACGTACAATAGGTATTCCTTGCTTAAGCAATCTATTTACTAAATTTACCGATTGGACAGAGCTGTTCGGAATCATAAACGGTCCTTTTCCTGAAACCTTGCCTTGACCTGTAATCTGGTTTACTTTCGTTGCATTGACTTTAATAGGATTTTGTGTGGCTACTGCCTCGAATCCCCAAAGCTCCGGTAAGCTCCATGCGGAAATGTCGTACATTGCTGGGGTATCGTTCGTGATGTCTTCCCCATCCCAGAGCATCGTGTTTGCTAATCCGGCTTTCGCCTGATCCATCTCAACGAGATAAGTTCCTTTTGGATATAACACTCCATCCGCTTCAAATGCATTCACAGCTTGAACAACTTCAATATCATTATTGATCAAATGATTTACAGCCTTATTCGTAACAGTCGGATCCTTAGGGTCTAGTGGAAGAATGTAGGCTTTTGGAAATAACCCTTCCTTATGAAAAGGATGGTCAAAGTTAATTCCTCTTTTAAAAACTTCAATTTGATCAGTAATCATGGATTGCTTGTTGGCTGTTGCAAATTTCAGTGCTCCCATAATCGAATTATACATCCATCGTACTCCATCCCAATCATTTGTTGGAGCTTCTAATGTATGACCGTAAGCACCATGATACATCGCATACATTGGTGTGAAAATTGGTGGGTAATCATCCCAGCCAGCGGAGTCATCGCGCAGCGGAATATAGGAACCTTTCATGTTTTGATACAAGGATCCTGAATAGTTCTCATGATCCTTCATTATTTCCGCTTCCATTGCTTCTGCCTGTTTATAGGCCCATTTTCCGTATAAGTCATACTCGTAATTAGGATTATGCGGTGGCGTACAAGGCTCAATTAACCCCTGCAGATTTGGCTGATAATTCTTCACATAACCATGAGTATCAAGGAACACCATCGGGTTCCATTCTTTAATGAGCTCAACCATCTCTTTTGTTTCTGGCTGCGATTGGGTGATAAAGTCACGATTTATGTCAATTCCTTCGCCATTAAAGCGGGTGGCATCAATACGTCCATCAGGGTTTTGTACGACATTGAAAATAAGAATATTATTCTCTAAAACGTCTTTGGTTGTTGCATCATTTTGGGTAGCAAAACGTTCAATTAATTGAAGGATTGCATCGCTTCCTACAAATTCAGTCCCATGAATAGAGCCATTAATCATGATTGGAACTTTAAAGTCAGAATTATTGGCAACCCATTCTTGAGCTTTGCCTGGATTCTTAAACATTTGCTTTCTAAGTGCCTTCACTTTTCCGAACTTCCCTTGTGTAGTTGGGTCGGCAATCGTGACAACATAGAGTGGGTTTCCATCAGCTGATGTTCCACGGACTTCAACTTTCACACGGTTTGAAAGTTTTTCAATTTCTTTTAATTTGGAACCAATTTGTGAAAATTTCACAAAGTCATAGTTTTCGCTATTAAACTTGCTTCCGTCCTGTTCCTCATATGTATTCACATTTGTCCACTGAGGTTTTTCAGCATGTCCAGAACTCCACGGAATTACTGTTAATAAACTCACAGCCATCAGGCCGGATAATGCTTTTTTCTTATTCATCCTAAAACCTCCAGTATGATTTTTTGTATACATCCCACCTAGTCGTTCAATGTTTATTTTATTGGGATTCGCTCTCTATTGCAGCACTAGTTTCGAAAGGTCAAATTTATGTAGTGTTACTTGCTGGGGGACCTTATCAAATTTTATAAAGAATATTTTTAACGATGTGGTTTGTTTAACGTTATAAAATTAAACCGCTTTCAACAGGGGTTGTTCAGCCATTTAGCGAGTCATTTCGTGTTGTATTCAATTAAAATATGTATTAGTTAAAAAACGCAATATCTAAACCCGCATTGGCTACTGTTGCTGATTAAATTCCTTTCTAGACTAATAAATTTCTCCTTTTCTGCTCCCTACTAATATTTTAAATTTCCATACATGTTTAAGAGTATCGCCTCCTTATTAAGAAATAGTAACTACAAACTTAGATAACTGTTTTATAATATTATACACTTATTTTTGTGTGAATTAAGAATTTTCAGTTATTAATAATTGAATTTTTTTCCTTTTTTCATACTTCAGAAACATAAAATTATTTACAAATAATTTTCATGCGCTAAATTGATAAAACGTGGTCATTGTTTTAAAGATGGTAATAAACGAACTTCTTATTTAGCAGTATTCACCTTCTTAGATTTGAACGGCTAAGATTTAATCGTTCCGGATGAAGAAGTCTTTAGTTTTATCATGCTCATAGCAAACGATAAAACTAGGCCGCCATTTAAAGAAGCGGTATATTAGGTTGAAGCTCATATGCATAAACAAGAAGAATAGTCACTTCCGGTAACAATCGGAGGTGGCTATTTTTGTGTTCTCATTTAAATAGAAGAGGAGTTTTCCAAATGAATTACAAAATGATACTTATGTTATCCGCTGATACTCCGGAGCAGTCACGCTCAACCGATGTAGACAAAGTTATGCTAGCAACTTATGAACAATATTGTTTCCAAGGTTCTAAAGATTATATATTGTCACATAGATTACAGGAACGTAGTCGTGAAATAGATTCTTTCCCTTTCCCTCTACTGATAATAAAAACGTAAAACCCCATTGCTTTCACAAAAGAATTATACGTTTTCCAATTATAAACTTTAACAAATTAACTTTTTCTATTAGTTAAGACCTAGACCTAAACATTTATCTATAATTTTTAGTAATAAATATAAAACAACTGATTATAACTAAAGTTCAATCAACTTGATTTCTCATACTATAAAAAACACAATAAATGATAGTCAGTATGAAAAGAATATAAGAAGAAATCATCTTTAACAATTTTGGTATGAAGTCTAGAATATCTGTAAGGGAAAAAACTATTAAACACACCACTGGTAATAAGCATATTAACCATATATATTCTTTATTTCTAATTGTTTTAACCATAGTTATTATTATAAATACTGCACCAATCACTATATTAGACAATTAAACCACCTTATCGCTTTCTTTTTTTATAACTTTTAGCTCCTTTATAGTAAGCACGACCATAAGTATAAATATCGCCACCCCAGGCGGCAGGTCCTAGGATTCCTCTTCTTGCTACTTTGAAAGCTAATCTACTTGGCTTACTCTTCTTCAATACCCTACCTCTGGCTTTCTTTACAGACTTTTTATTCTTCCTGTAAGCGTTAGTCGCCTCATATGCGCCACCAGAAGCTCTTCCAACAAACCCACTATAACCATCACTCGTATATGATTTTTTTAATGCTTTCATTCCTTTTTTATGGGCGTACATGTGTCTTTTATTTCCAGTTAAAACTAATGTCATCCCATATGCCCTTTCCCCATCAGGATCAACCAACATAACTGGATTATTATCTGCGTAAGAATAACAATTTTGAGTAATTGGATTCTCTTTTTCTCCCAGTTGGGGATCTAATGTTAAAAACCTTCCAATTTCAGAATTATAATAACGCTGTTGTAAATAATAACGCTTCGTTTCAGAATCATTTCGATATCCTGCATAACGGAATGGTACCTGTGAGGTAAAATTACCGGATTCCTTTAGCTGGGAGCCCCATGCATCGTATTCAAAACATGCCACTACTGTTCCTGCACCATCTGTTACTGAAGTAATATCTCCATGTGCATTTGCATGGAATGTATAGGTTTTTCCGGACTTCGTCATCGTTAGTGGACGGTTCCCGTTGTCGTAAACATATGATGCATGAACTGCTCCACTTTGATCTGTTTCGAGTACAACATTGGCATTCTCATCATACGTATAATTAACAGTTGTAGATCCTGTTGTTTTGCTAATGCGTAGTCCTTCTGAATTATACTAATATTTGGCAACCTTAGTCGTTCCTTCTTTGACCTCTACTAACCGGTCTTCCGCATCATACACTAATATTCGCTTTCCATCATTGGTTAAATTCCCATTTTTATCATGTGTAATGGTCGTCCCGTTAATAGAGGAAAGCTGATTCGCTGCATCATACGTATAAGAATTTGTATCCGGGTGCCACTTTGTATCGCTCAATTAAATAAGAGCAAACCCATTTACGATTTGCTCCAGAGAAATATTTTTATTAAAGGAATGCCTTTGATTTAGCTAAATTTATTATTCGCATTTTCCATTCAGGGGAGAATTAGATTATCGAATTTGAAACTGATTTTATACACCTAGGCCTTCTGTTTTCATCATTTCATCAATATTAGACAGCGCTTCTTCTGCATCATCGCCTTGAACAATTATTTTTATTGTTTCTCCCTGCGGGATTCCTAGCGAGATTACACCCAAAATTGATTTTAAGTCTACCTGTTTTCCTTTATACTCAAGGATCACATCTGAAGAAAATGGCTTAACCATATTAACTAATAAGGTCGCAGGTCTTGCATGAATTCCAGTTTTTATTCCTCCATCTTTAAAAAACTCTTTTATTTTATAAGTGAAGAAATTCGATAATTCTCTTACTTTGTCAGGACATTCTCTTCAGTAAAATCGTATCCTTCAAGCCCTTAAATTCTGCACCAAGGGTTATATGCTCAAAGAGAAGAATAATATTAATGAGATTAAAAAGCCCCTAAGTTTTGAATTTTAAAATTCTTTGCTAGTTCCAGAAATCTACATTTTAATGTACCCCAGTCTTATATCTTCCAACAACATAGAATAATTCACTTTTGTAAAATCTGATACATCCACTTCATATAAAGTTCCTAATTCAAACGTGTCATATCCTCTCGTTGTACATCTTTTTATAAATTCCTCATAGTTCAATAAGTTATCTGCAATACTTCTATCAGCTAACTGATCCCCTTTTTTGTAGGAAGTTACGATATGACTCAAATGCCTTTTCGGATCCAAATCTCGCTTTTTTTGTCGTTCAAACAATACATCTAAATCTGCAATTAACCGAATAGTAACAACCTCATAACTATATCTTTCTACTAATTGCTGAATATGAGGCTTTTGTTTTTGACTAAAAGGATAATCAGACATAATATTGCTACCTACTTGCATTTGCTGTTCCATTATTTCAAAGTACTTCGCCCATGCTATCTTTTCTATCTTCTGCTTTTCTTCTAGATTACGATAACCATACATATCACAATAATATTCTTTCAAGTCATCCTGAGAAAGATTATAAAATGACCCTAATTTACTATTGAGGATATTACTTAAGTAGGTTTTTCCTGTTCCAGGTAAACCTGCTAATAAGATTAAGACTTTATCCATCTTACCACCTCATATCTAACGAATAAAGAAAGAGTACAAGGAATTCCTAGTACTCTCTTTATTAGCCACATCTTCTCCAACCCTTATGAAAAAGACTAATGAACTTTTTATGTCATTATTTTACTTGGAGGGTTCGGTCTTCTTTATTCATGAAGATTCCAATTTTATGTTTGACAATTTCTTTTACTGCCTGATTACATGGAATAATATTATGTCGTAATGATTTCGTTACTTTTGTTTCTCCGAATGTTTCTTTCGCTGTTTTCGTCCATGTTACTAACAACTCAGTACCTACATTAAATTTACGAATCCCGTTATTAATTAATTCATGTACATCCATTTCATTAACACCTGTACCCCCATGAATAACTAAAGGTACATCTACTACAGCGTTGATTTCTTTTAATAGTGGTAGATTTACTTCTGTTTTAGATTTATATTGACCATGATTAGTACCAATGGCAATGGCCAAAGCATCTACCCCTGTTGCTTTAACAAACTCTTCTGCATCTTTTGGGTCAGTATAAACCTTATCATTCTCATCTACATGAATCCCTTCTTCAGTACCGCCAATAGTCCCTAGTTCGCCCTCTACTGAAACACCATATTTGTGTGCATATTCTACTACTGCTCTTGTTTTCATAATGTTCTCTTTGAATGGTAAATGAGAACCATCAAACATCACTGATGTATATCCTTTATGGATTGCCTCTTTAATATCATCAAAATCCCTTGCATGGTCTAAATGCAATACCACATCTACCATTTCATTTGTGGCCATCGTTTTACATACAGCAACAATATTTTCATGACCAATGTATTTCGCAGTATCTATACTTGTTTGAATAATAATTGGTGCTCCTTGCTCTTTTGCTGCACGGATCATATCAGGTAACATCTCTAAATTATGTGCATTAAATGAACCAACTGTATAATTCAATTCTTCAGCCCTACGTGTTACTTCTTTTAATGTTGTATACATGATCAATTACTCTCCCTTTATACTAATCTTTTATTTTCTTCCTTATCGAACACCACGAGTAACCTCTTTAGAAACTTGCATCATTTGATCCATTTTCTTTAGATATATCTGTAATAATTCTTCATTATTCACTTTTGCTGCTTCTGCACGCTTCTTGTTATAAAGTTTTAATAAAGTTTTGTAACCATTACCTAATGACTTTTTGGCCTGAATACTTTTTTCTAAAGAATCAATAGCATGATCTTCTTCACCAAGTTCATTAAATGCTAAGCCAATCTCCTCATAAATTTTTGCTTGTTTTTCTCCAGCTACTTGATTTACTTCTTCTTTTTTAAAGGAAATGGTACGTAATAACTCTTCTTTTCGTTCAACTGTTAACAATACCTCTTCGGTTGTTTCTTTTTTCGGTTCTTTAGGTTTTTTCTTTCCAAATCCAAACATTACTTGTRCCTCCTTTTCTCTACCTACATCCTAGAAAGCTTTTAAAAGTGGACCAATGAGCCATGCATATAGCAAAGCAGCTGTTACTGTATCAACATCTGTTGCTGTTGCATTGACAAACCCCATAGAATTGAATGTTGTTACTAATAGTGCTGGTAATAATGTAATGAAGAAACCATGTACAACACCACCAATAATTGCTCCACGAATACCACCTGTTAAGTTACCAAATATACCGGCGGTACCCCCCGCGAAGAAAGCTGTAAGCATACCTGGTAAGATCATCGCCAACCCGAAGACAGGTAATACAAACATTGCAATAATCGAACCTATAGTAGTTGTGATAAACCCTACAATGACTGCATTAGGGCTAAATGGAAATAGGACTGGACAATCTAATGCAGGAATTGCATTTGGGACCAACCGCATGGCAATCCCTCTAAATGCCGGAACAATTTCACCTAGTAATAAGCGAACTCCTGCTAATAATACATACACTCCAACTACGAATTGGATAGATTGTAAGAACGCAAACATTAAATAATTGGTATCTCCTGATAATGTAGAAGCGAACTTTTCACCTGCAAACGCTGCTGTAATAATATAAAGAGGAGTCATTACCACCATCAAAGATAGATAGGTATCTTGTAAGAATTCAAATTGAGCTGGTAATTTCAAATCTTCAACAGATTTTTTCTTTTCGCCTTTTCCCCCAACTAGTTTCGCTACACCTGCTTCAAACACATACCCAACCGTACAAAAGTGTCCTAAAGCAATATCATCCATACCAGTAATCTTACGAACAAATGGTTGTGCAATCGCGGGCATAGCTACCGCAAATACGGCCCCAATGAAACCGCCTACTAAAATCAATGCAACACCACGTAAACCTGCAAAGTAACCAAATACTGTTGTCATAGTAGCCATCCAAAGAATTGCCTGACCAGTTAAAAAGATGTATTTCCATTTAGTGAACCGTGCAATGATAATATTAAAAACAAAGATAGCTAAGAAAGTTAGTGCGATATCACGACCCAATCCTAACTCATTCATTGCTTGGCCATTAATAGCTTCAATCGAAGGAATAATCCCTTGCATATGGAAACCTTCTGTAAAAATATGACCGAAATAGACTAAACTACCAACAATAATGCTAGAACCTGCGGACAATACCATAAACCCTAACATCGTCTTTAAAGAACCAGAAATAACTTGCCCTGTTGATTTCTTTTGCAAAATTAACCCCAACATAGCAATCAACGCGATTGTGACAGATGCCTGTGTCAAAATATTTTCGATAATAAAGTTAACTACACTCATTTTTTCCCACCCCATCTCTAGCTATCTCTATTTATTTTTAAGCTAAAACGCCTTTTTCCCTTAATACCGGGGTAATTTTTTCTTCAATCTCTGCCTTAGATACAATATTTCTCAAATAAACAATTGTCGTTTGTTTAGGATCAACTGAAAATTTCTCGAATTGGGATTTGAAGTTCTGTGCCGTAATAATAATATCGGGTTTTACTGAAACAGCAGACGAGATATCACTATGATCTAGCTTGGCGTTGACACCTAACTTGCTTAATACATCCTCTGCCGACATTTGACAAGCAAAACTGCTTCCTAAACCTGCTCCACATACAAATAAGATATTTACTTTTTTCATTTTGCCCTCTCCTCATTTTTCAATTTTGGGGTTATATACTTATCAATTGCTTTTAAAACTGTTACTTCCTCACTTCACTACCATATAAAACTTGATTAAACATGTTTACATCTTGTGCTGTAATTAACAGGTCTAATTTCTCTTCATCATTAATTAACTCAATCAGATTTTTCATCACATTCAGATGCGAATAAGAATCCACTGCGGCTAGACAAAAAACAATTTTCACCGGATCATTATCCGGATTTCCAAAATTAATTGGTTCCTTTAACGTCATGACACTAATGCCTAATTTGTTTACTCCATCTTCCGGCCTTGCGTGTGCTAATGCTAAATGCTTCCCTACTACTATATAAGGCCCATACTCTTCAACAGATTTAATCATGGCGTTTATATATCGTTCTTCAATGACCTCTTCTGTTAACAATACCTGGGCAGATTTCGTAATTGCCTCTTTCCAATCTTTACATTCTTGCTTTAGTAGGATGTTGGAATCCCTCAAAATATCCTGCAACATCGGCTGTATCTCCCTTGTATTAATTTTTAAATGATGTTCTTTAAAAGTATCTTCTACTTTGTGATAGCTTTCCTTTGTTACCTTACCGCCGCTTTCTACAATTAACATCAAAATATCCTGCATTAGCTGTGTAGCATCTAACTTATTGGAAACGATCCTTCTCTTATTCTTATTTTTGAGTAAAAAAACTTTAATTTCCTTCTTGTCACTTTCTCTTAATATTGGATTAAGCAATAATACAGGTTTTCTTGGATAATCAATTGAAATGGTCGTAAAAACTAAATCAACATCCAGCTTGTCAATAAAGGCTAATTCATACGAACTCAATATTGCAACAATCTCGATATTGAAATGCTCTTTCAAATTCGCAGCCAACAGCTTTCCAGTTGAAACCCCATGATTACAAAGCACAACTGCCTGATAAACATATTGTTCTTTCTGCTTAATCTGGCTGGCAGACGTTGAAAAATAAACGGTCAAAAACCCGATCTCATCTTCTGATAATTTTTTTTTGATGTAGTCCTCTATTTGCTTACTAAAGAAAGTGACTGCCTGATAAATCTCGGCATAGGACTCCTTAATAGTGTCTTTCAAAGGATTAAATACCTGTAAATCGTTCTTCACCCTGCTTAATAACCCTGTGATATGCCTATACAAACCTTCATACAAATCTTCTTCTCTCTGAGAAAAGGGGATTCTGGTTACTTTTTCTACATGCTCAATTAATTGAATAGTTAATAATTGTGCGGTAACCCAATCGAATGAATTATTCATATCTTTTGGATTAAACGATTCGATTGTAAAAGTAGTATATTTAATTTCATTTAATGATGGGTATAAACCAAACTCCATACAGATGGAATCGACAAAATTTCTGACAGGATCTTCTTTTATTTCGGCTCTAACTTTGGCTAATTCCCTAAGGGTATTTCCTTCTTGCAACCGCCTTACCCATATACCTAAAAAAAGAATGCTTTGATTCCGGTATACATGATTAATCTCCACTCTGGACTTTTCAAAGACTTCGTCATAATGTTCTCCAATGACCCTTAATGCATTTGTATCCAAATAATCAAGAACAAATTGATCTGTAAAAGTATTTACTGTATCTATATCTCGGTACTCCATTAGTTTAGCAATATCTGTCATACTGTTAATCACATCGTATAACATAGTGCGTATTGAGCGTTCATCGCCTTTTAATACAATACCTTGCTTCGTTAAACTCACTACAGAAATCCCATATTCCTTTAAAAACTGACGAAGTCTTCTCATATCCTCATCCAATGTACTTTTCGATACCTGCAGTTTTTCTTCCATTTTAAAGAGCATTGTCGTTCTTGTGGTATCGGCAATATCTAAAAGTAAGGCAAGAAAACGTTCATTGGGCCGATAATAATCTGTTTCTCTGTCATTACCAATTTTGGACAGGAGCTTTTCGCGATCCACATCAGTTAGGTCTAACTTCAACCCTTTTCCTCTTGTTGTCGTAATTGATGGATAATTATTTTCTGCCAGATATTTATTAATCAGGACCAATTCGTTTCGAAAAGTACGCTCGCTAATATTGAACTCTTTACTTAAATCCTCACAAGTCAAAAAGGTATTTACTGTCAAAAACCTGGTAAGTACTCGTTGAGTCCGTTCTTTCATGATAGTAACTCCTTTCATAGTTTCATTATAATTCGCAATATTCAAATAGTTTAGTACATCTTATTGCAACTTCAATTTGCAAAAATGTAAGCGTTAACACTTTTTATTCAAACTATAAATCAAATATCCATCGAAAAAAGATGTATCTCTTATAGGGGTACAGACACATACCCATCAAGCTAACACCAATGAGTACTTAAAGTAGAGCCATTTTTACAAAACAATCGTTCATACCACTAAAGAAAGATCTGCCAAATAAGCCTTCGATAGGTCATTTTGCTTTTGAAGGGATTCACTTAATTATAGTGGATGAAATCGATCGACTGATACTGCAACACTTAGAGCAACTTCGTGACATCAATGATCAACATGACTTAGCTATGATATTCATCGGGATGCCAGGGATTGAAAAAAATATCCCCAGCATTACTCCCGCATTGGTTTTGCTTTTGAATTTCAGAAACTCATTAAAGACGAGATGCACCATATTTTAGAATATAAATGGGGTGAATTAGGTATCTCCATTAAACGAGAGGGCTTTTCCGATTACGAGGCGCTCACAACCATCATGAAAGTCATAAACGATAACTTTACCGTCTATTTCTCAAATTGAACATATCCTCGAAATCAATCACCTTACATCCATTACCACCGAAGTAGTATAGGCTGCACGAAATAGCTTAGTGATTGGACATAATTAATGAAGAACCCCAGCTAAACTTCTCATATGAAGGTAGCTGGGGTTAAAAGTTGGATGTGCAAATTATCACTTAAAACACGCGCACAAAAGTTACATATTCCTCTTTTTGTTCTTGTTTATGTCTAAAAGATAGTCTGTAATTAAATGTATAGAAGATATATAACTTTAGGTAAAAAAAGGGTATGAGCAAATGAAAGTTGGATATGCAAGGGTATCGACAGTTGGACAGTCGCTTGAAAGCCAAATTGAACAATTAATAGAATATGGTTGCGAAATAATATATATGGAAAAAGAAAGTGGAAAGAAAACAGATCGCCAGGATTTAGACAATACAAGAAAAGCATTAAGAAAAGGTGATAAATTAGTCGTTACTAAAATTGACCGCTTGGCCCGTTCTGTTAGGGACCTTCATAATATTGCTATTGAATTGGAAGCTGAAGGAGAAGGCAATAAAAAACGTCCTTTTCAAATCGAACAGTGATGTGTTCAATAAAGGACGAGTTTTGGAACAAATAATAACTTATTTATAATATCAAGCTTAATCGATAAAAATCATAAACGCCAATCCATAGATATGGGTTGGCGTTTTGGCGTACTTCTTAAAGTTACAAATATGATTAGTTCATTTTATAAACAACATATTAAGAAATGTTTTTCAATTCCTCTGTTAATCGTAGGAATTCTTCTTTGTTTTGATCCTGTAATGACTGGTCAATCTCTTTTCGGATTTGCTCTTTTCGGAAATTAAGAAGAGCTTTGTTTAACACCATTTCAGCAAATTCAGAATCCTTAACGTTTATTTCAGGTTGTGGTGGTGTATTAGCCAAATTCTTTTCCATAGGAAACCAACTCCTTGACCTTTTTTCTATTATACCACCAGTTTTCAGAATATTCAAATATTTATCTAAGTAGTTCCAATAATATATCTATTAGACAGATAATTGTTTTATATGTTTTCAATAACAAAACTAATTATATATTACATAAGTACTTCCTTAAATAATCTTATTTCTCTAATTTGAATCGAATAGGTAATTATAAATCTAAAGTTAGTTAATTTATTTGTAGAGCATTTCTCAGCATTTAATTTTAAAAAGTAGTGTTTTTGACTTTAAAAACTATGTTTTACTTTCAGGTAGGTTTACGTTTAGCTGTTCAGTGATTGCTGGATGGTTCTGGTTTAAACTAAACGAACTTACAGGAACCACCCATCTTCTTCCATTTTTCTATTTTTGATTATGTAAAAGCTTATTTTTCATAAATAACGGGGACTAATTCCATCCCCACCTTTTGGGCTGCAATATAGCGTCTGTAACCGTCCCTAAGGATCTTTGTATCCCTATTTATCATAATGGGTTCATCTAAGCAGCCTGTCCGTTTAGCATGATTTAAAACTTGTAGTGTTTTTTCAACACTCGGATTGGAATTTAAAAACTCTTCCGTTACAACAATCTGATTTAGTAAAATAAACTCTTCTGTTTCATCTGGTTTCATTTTTATTTTCCCCCTATCTGAAGTCTAATTATATTCTTTATTCACCTATTATAAGACCGATTTAATCAGCTATTGTCACTTTTCTCATCCTAAGGCCACCATTTGGCAACCTTCTTATGGCGCTAACGCACCCTTTAGTGTAAGTACATTTGTTCACATGTTAGTTCAAATAGAGGATAAATTAAAAAAGAGCAGATAATTTTTAGGTATCTGCACATAACCCTGTCAAGTAGACAATAAAAAAAGAGTATTTTTTAAGCTGCGGCCTTTTCTCGATATTCAATTGGGGAAAGGCCGTTGAATTTCTCTTGAAAGCGAGCCGTATTGTAAAACTCTATATACTCTTGAATAGCTAGATAAGCTTGCTCTGCTGTTTTTGGACATGTTAAATATAACTTTTCTGTTTTTAAATGTGAGAAGAAGCTTTCTATACACGYGTTGTCGTGACAATTGCCACGACGAGAGTGGCTTCCTCGAATGCCGAGTTCCTTCACCTGATTTTCATATGATTTCGTCGTATATTGGAATCYTTGATCTGAGTGCAGGAGAGCCCCCTTGCTAAACGGCTTGTCCCTTAGCTGGTTTAGCRTATTATGAACCAATTCAAGATCATTTCGTGTAGAAACTTCCCATGCAACAATTTCATTATTATACAAATCTAAAACGGCGGAAAGGTAGGCAAACGTGTCTCCAATCCGTACATAGGTTATRTCTGTTACTAACTTATGAAACCTCATCTCTGCGTAGAATTCACGATTTAAGACATTATGAAATACAMCTGACCCTCTTCGACCGTAGAAAGGGCGTTTCTTCCGAATGACTGATTGGACCCCCAACTCTCTCATTAATCGACGAACACGCTTGTGGTTTACAACGATTCCTTCTCTGGACAAAGCTCCAGTCATCCGTTTATATCCGTAGTAGGGGTGTAGCTTATGGATGGCTAAAATATGTTCCTTTATCCATAAATTTTTCTCAAGTCGCAAAGAACGAGCAGAATGTGTCTTCCGCCATTTGTAGTATCCAGCCTTTGAAACTTCAGCGATTGTTAATAGCCACGAAAGTGGGTACGTTTTCCTCAAACCATCGATTATTTGAAACCTTTCGGCTTTCAGGACCATTCCTTCCCATGTAGATTTGGATTGCGCTTTTTTAAATAATCCACCTGCGCTTTTAGATAGGTATTTTCCTCTTCGACACTAGAAAAATTCTTACGGTTCCATACACCACGTTGATCTTCAAAAGACTCGTTATTCTGCACTTTCTTCACCCAACTGGCTATCTGTGCATCACTTTTAATACCAAAACGCTCACGAATCTGGCGATATGACCAACCTTCCTCCACTTTCAGACGAACCACTTCTCTCTTTAWTTCTTCTGTATACGCTTGAAACGTTTGCCCCTTCTTTGCCATACAAAAAATCCCCTCCAGATTGACAGTTAAGAACATTTTATCATGTTCTCTTTTTTCTCTGTCTACCTGAAGGGGATAATACCGCAGCGCGAGCACTTTTTTTCTGTTAATGCATTCAATTCACTTGGTTCGGTGCTTCGGGCACCATTATGTCTTCAGTTAAATTCAGCTTTCCCACCTCTTCAATAGGAGCATTTTCAAACTTCACTTTTTCAAAACCAAAATCCTTAGCTATGAAGAGTATGGCTTCTAAAGCTTGAAGGGTTTCCTCACTATTTTCAATAACGGCTTGATCTGATAGGTGAATGGTCACAAGATCTCCATTAGTGCTTATCCTTTCCCATTTCAGGTCATGGGGGATTGCAGGTGAAATTCCCTCGATGTCCGCCTCCCCTTTTCCGGCTTGAAGCGCCTCTTCAAAGTCCCGATAACCCATATTGCTTGGAACAAGGAAACTTGGAGAGGACTCATCCCTTTGATAAAGAAGGTATGTGCGTTTTTTTTGATGAGGTATATCCACCTCCTTTAAATATCCCGCATGCGCAAACCTGGCACCTTGCTTACCTTCTGTGGAAAATGTCATTTTCTCTATATTGTTATAGGAAAGCGTTTCTTCCATCGAATGGAGAAAAAGTTTATCTTCAGCCAACAGTTGGCTTTTTTCTGGAAAATCGATATTAGCAGTGTTTATATCGTTTCCTTGGCTAATCTTAATGTCAAGCGGAAAATAGTCAGATAGCCCATATTGCGCTTCATCAATATCGGACATTTGATTAACTAACTGATTCAGTGTATCACTTTCATCATGATGTTTAAGTTTAATTGAAATGGGAACGATGAAATTCATTTGATCATCCGGGACACCCATCGTAATGATCGAGGCATTTTTAAGGTCATCCTGGTAGATCGCTTGTTCAAATGTTTTTTCCTTTTCCCCTTTTCGCGGTTCCATTTCTGAAAACTTGTCTTTAGATTCGATTTTCGCTTGGTTACTCGAAAACTCTTGAGCTTCCTGTTTATCTTCTGAGGGCTTTTCTTGGTTACTTGAATCCTTCCGTTCAAGATCTGCCATTTCCTTACTTTCAGATAGAGATAATTTCCCACTGCTGCCGCTGTCTTCTCGACTTGTCGTTCCTTTTTTTTCAATAATGAACGATGATGCCAAAACAACCATTAAGAATAAGGAGGCAACACCCGCGAACAGAGGTATCCAGTGTTTCTTCTTCTTTTTCTTTTTATCATGTATTCTCGCATACACCTCTGCCTTGGTCCGGTCATCTTTTAATGTCGGAAGCTCGCGCAGCATGTCTTCAATTTCGTTTTCTCTCCAACGGGATCTCCTCAATGCGGTGGCCCTCCTTTCCTGATAAATCTTCCATCAACTTTTTAATGGCCTTCAAAGCTCGGTGCTGGGTCGTTTTTACCTTACTTTCACTCCAATTCAATACTTCAGAAGTTTCCGTAATGGACAATCCCTGAATATATCGTAAAATGATCACGGATCTTTGATTCGTGGTACACCGGTTTAAGCATTGGTAAATATCTTGGATTTCATCGTTCTTGATAGCCACTTCCTCGGGAATGGGCTCTTCATCTTTCAGCAATTGCCTATCCCAATCAAAATTAGGAAAGATTTTGTCTTTCCAACCTTTTTGTTTCCGAAAGTGATCAATCGTCACATTTCTGGCAATCGAATACATCCACGTTTTTTCACTGCTTTTTCCTTCGAAGCGTTCATAGGCCTTCATCACCCGGATATAGACCTCCTGAACAAGGTCTTCGGCGGTTTCTCGATTTTTAGTCATATAAAAAATGAATTGATATATTTCCTGATGATATTTTTCATAAAGATCGTGGAAAACGGAATCCATCATTTCCCCACATCCGTTCATAAATATAGTCGTCAATCCTAAACAAAAGTTACATACTTCGGCTTTAATCTTATTATAAAATTCCGTTAATTTCCACATATCAGGTACTTCTTATTTTGTGTCCTAAAAAAACAAAGACAAGTTGGAAAGAAATCCAATTGCCTTTGTCTTCGCAGTTCTTTATGAAACAAGATTATCTGGCGATCCACCTGTCATTCATTCAGTGTTTTCAATAATTCGAGGCAAAATGATACTGAATGTCGTCCCTTTATTAGGTAAACTGTTTACCGAAATGTAGCCATCATGGGCATTGATTATATTTTTTACGATTGCCAAACCCAATCCGGTACCCGAACGGCCGCGGGTCCTTGCTTTATCCGCCTTATAAAACCTCTCGAATACAAAAGGCAGATCCTCTTCGGGAATTCCAGATCCAGAGTCCCTCACATCAATGATCAGTCCCCTTCGATCACTTGTCCTCTGAATGACATCAATGTTACCGCCTGGGGGAGTATGACGAATCGCATTATCAATTAAATTGGTCAAAACCTGTTCAATACGGTCCGGATCGAAATGCCATTGAATCTGATTGTCTTGCWGGCTGGCTGATATTGTAATCCCTTTTTCTTTAGCCAGCCCAGAAAACTTACTTGTAATCCTCTTTAAATATGGAGAAACGGGTACACATTCATAGCTAAGATTCATTTTACCCGATTCCAATTTAGCTAGATCGAGTAGATCATTGACTAAACGTCCCATTCTTAAAGATTCATCATAGATGATGCGGGCCATTTCCACCTTTTCCTCTTCACTGCCCGCAATGTCATCTACAATCGCTTCACTATATCCTTGCAACATTGAAATCGGGGTCCTTAACTCATGGGAGACATTCGCTATGAAATCAGTCCTGAGTTTGTCCATACGTCTTTCATCACTCATATCCCTTATGATGGCCACCGCTCCCCGAATATTGTCACCATTTGTATATAGCGGACTGACAATCAATCCCCAATTACGGCCCTGCAAGGTAATTTCACCGACTTGTTCCTTATCGAAGGACTCAGATTCATCAAAAAGATTCATCAAAACCAAAGGGACATTCACATTATCTTCCCGGTTATAGCCCTTTTCAAAATACCAGGATTGCAGAAACCTTTCCGCTGGCGGATTCGTTTCAAGAATTGTGCCGTCTTTATTGAAGGTGATGACCCCATCTGCCATACTGCTAAGAATGCTGGAGAGATGTTCCTTTTCCTGACTAAGTGCATTCATGTTGAATTTCAGTTGCTTTCTCATCTGATTAAACGCTATGGCCAGCTCACCAATTTCATCTTGAGTCAGTATTGGAACCTTTGTATCAAATTTCCCCCGGGCAATCGCTAGGGCGGCTTCCCTCATCTTCACCAATGGAGCATTGATTCTTGTAGATAAAAAGAAAGCAAAAATCGTTGTCAAAATAATGGCGATGCCTGCTGCCAATAAAATGAACTGTGTAGTGGATTTTGTGGTTTCTTCCATAGACTCTAACGATTGAAATAGGAACACTTCATCCTGTTCCCCATTCAATTCAAGCGGAATGCCTACCACGATTGCGGATAAGCCCTCGTTTCCCGCATCATCCGATAGCGCCATTTCCTTTTTTACAGTCTTTCTTTCCGTAAAAACCTTGAGCAATTCGGGGTCATTTTTAATGAGTTCCGGCGTGATTTCAAACTCATTATCTCCACCGATGGATGAGAATACCATTTTGTCATCATTAAGAATGATCATTTTCGTTTCATTGCCTATTAATTCCGAAGCTATTTGTAATACCTCATTGCTGGATCCCTGATGTTCATTGGTCACCTTAATGATTTGTTCAGCCGTTTTGGTTAAATCATTTTCAATATTTTCAATTTGGAAATTCTCAAAGAATTCGACCAGCAGAACGGTTAAAACAATTAATACAAACGACACGAGCAATAGGATCGTTGCCCATAGCTTCCCTACAACACTGCCCCATAGCATCAGTCATTAATGACTTCGAACTTGTAACCTACACCCCAAACGGTCACAATCATCTTGGCTGCGTTTTCGGATATGCGGTTTAATTTTTCACGCAAGCGTTTAACATGCGTGTCTACAGTTCGAAGATCTCCAAAGAATTCATAGTGCCATACTTCTTTTAACAATTGCTCCCGGTCAAAAACCTTATCTGGGGATTTCGCCAAGAAATATAACAATTCATATTCTTTCGGTGTTAATGAAACCTCTTTGTTATCAGCAAGTACACGGTGGGCATCATTATCTATTGTTAGATGCGAGAAGACGATCACATCTTTTGCCGTCGTTTCCGTCTGCATGTAACCTGTGCTTGAAGAGCGACGCAATAAAGCTTTAACCCTTAACACGACTTCACGGGGACTGAACGGCTTTACGATATAATCATCAGTCCCCACTTCGAATCCTTGAACACGGTTCACTTCTTCCCCTTTAGCCGTCAGCATGATAATTGGAGTCGTTTTCTTTTCCCTTAATTCACGGCAAACTTCGATTCCATCTTTCCCAGGCATCATAATATCCAATAAAATTAAATCATAATCATTTTCAAGGGCTTTTGTTAAAGCCATATCTCCATTTTCAGCTTCATCGATTATGTATTCTTCCCTTTCCAAATACATCTTTAGCAGCCGGCGGATTCTTTCCTCATCATCCACCACGAGAATTTTAATAGCGTTATACATTATGTAATCAGCCTCCTATCATATATTCTACAAAATGAATACTTCCATGACTAATACTTTTTCCTTACATCGTACGATAAAGAGCCGATTTCACAAGGCTTCCATGAACCTTTCACCATTTTGTCACAAAAAAGACTCCGACCGCCCATCAAGAATGGATAATTGCTATTTCACCGAAATATTCCCATTGAATGGGATTGACAGAAAAAGGGATCATTTTCTAGAAAAATCGATAAGCCAACTCTCGACGTTTCTATCAAAAGACCCCCTTCATCTAAACATTACAATACAGAATCAAGCATATGAATGCAAACCAGCAATAACAAGATTGACGAAAATCAGGTTAAACATGATGATGGCAAAACCGATGACGGCAAGCCAAGCCGATTTTTCCCCTTGCCACCCCTTTGACATCCGCAGATGCAAGAAAGCCGCATAAAACAACCAAGTAACCAATGCCCAGACTTCTTTCGGATCCCAGCCCCAGAATCGTGTCCAGGCCACTTGGGCCCAGATCATTGCAAAAATGAGGGCACCGAGTGTAAAGATCGGAAAACCGATAAGGACCGAACGATAACTAATTTCGTCCAATAAATTCAAATTCACATTTTTAACGATCGGTTTAATCAAAGCTGCCACTCTTTTGCGAGCAATCAACCTTATTAAACCATACAGGACGAGTCCCATGCCGAATGACCAAAGAACAGTATTCAGTTTCTTGGCATTGATCAGTGCAGGCATGTCCACCAGCGGTTCAAATCGATCCGTCTCGATGAGTTTCCCTTCATTGGGACCTACCAATGCCGGCAGGTTGAATTCCTGTTTGACTTCGGCACCTTTTTTATCGACCCAATCAAAATTCGCCTTATAATCCATGGCAGCAAAAGAAGAAGTGATGATGACGAAACCGATGGTGCAGACTAATGTGAACATGATGACTTCAAGCCAGAACGTTCTTTTGCTTGATTGTGTCTGATCAACGAACTTGATTAAATAAATGATGGCAGTAACGAAACTTATGGCAAGGATTGACTGTCCTGCCGCTGCAGTCGTTACATGAATATGGAGCCAATCACTCTGCAAAGCAGGGA